>NZ_JBFTQH010000005.1:0-286951 GCF_056398905.1 Rhizobium sp. 01T417
ATCGACATGATCCCGTTCGTCGGCGGCTATCAGGAAGGCGGTCCGGACTACATCTACTCGCTGCTGACCGGCTACGACCAGCAGCCGCCGGCCGGCGTCCAGGTGGCCGAGGGCACGCACTACAACCCGTACTTCGCCGGTGCTGCTGCTCTCGCCATGCCAAAGCCGCTCTCCGACGGCCAGGTCACCTATGACGACGGCTCGCCGGCGACCGTCGACCAGTACGCCAAGGACGTCTCCTCCTTCCTGATGTGGGCCGCCGAGCCGCATCTCGAGGAGCGCAAGCGCACCGGCTTCATGGTCATGGTCTTCCTGGTCATCTTCTCCGGACTGATCTACCTGACCAAGCGCTCCGTCTACGCAAACAAGGAACACTGAGGGATTTGCCCAGAGTTTAGGGAAAGGCGGCCTTCGGGCCGCCTTTTTTGTTGGTTCCGGCACTGGCAGTTGATAGGGTGCAGCCGAATTGAAGCCCTGCAGAATACGGACATTCCATGAGTGATACGATTTCGGAGCTAGCAGCCAGCATCCGCTCCATCCCGGATTACCCCAAGCCCGGTATCATTTTTCGCGACATTACCACGCTTCTCGGCAATCCGCGTGCCTTCCGCCGCGCCGTTGATGAACTGGTCCAACCCTATGCGGGCCTGAAGATCGACAAGATTGCCGGAACCGAAGCGCGGGGCTTCATCCTGGGCGGCGCCGTCGCACACCAGCTCTCCGCCGGGTTTGTGCCGATCCGGAAGAAAGGCAAACTGCCACGCGATACGGTGCGCGTTGCTTACAGCCTTGAATATGGCGTGGACGAGATGGAAATGCACCTGGATGCGGTTCAGCCGGGCGAGAAGGTTATCCTCGTCGACGACCTGATTGCGACCGGAGGAACGGCCGTCGCCGCCACGCAGCTTCTACGGCAGATGGGGGCGGAGGTTGTTTCTGCCTGCTTCGTCATCGACCTGCCGGACCTTGGCGGTCGCCGAAAACTGGAAGAGCTTGGCGTGGACGTTCGCACGCTGGTGGAATTCGCGGGCCACTGAGGCCCGCGACTATTCAAATTCGATGACGGTGCTTTCGAACCGGACCACCGGCGTGCCGTCAGCGAGCACCCCCTCGCAAAAAATGGTGTTCAAGCGACGCCCCGGGCGGGACACCAGCGGGCGGCTCGAAAGCAGCGTGACGGAATAGGTCACTTCCTCGTCGGCGAAGACCGGCCGGAGCCATTGAAGTTTCGTGAAGCCGGGAGAGGGGCCAAGCTTGGGCGGCTTGATACCCTCGCTTGCCAGTCGCGCGCATTCCGCGCTCCAGTAGGCAACGAAGGTTTTCATCCATGCCGCGCAGGTGTGCCATCCCGACGCGCAAAGGCCGCCAAAGAGCGAAGACTTCGCTGCCTCGGCATCCAAATGGAACCGCTGCGGGTCGAAGCGCTCCGCGAAGTGTACGATGCGCTCGGCCGTGAACAGGTAGCTGCCGATTTCTGTCTTTTCGCCACTGGCGTAGCGTTCAGCCATGATCATGCGGTCTTCTCCAGCATGTCACGCAGGGCGAACATGATCGAGTTCGCTGAGAGGCAGACGAGTTCGCCCTTCTGGTTTTCGACCTCGTGGCAAAATTTCACCATACCGATGCCCGGTCTCGAGCGCAGCGCGCGCGACTCGATGACCGTCGAATGGCCGGAGAGCGTATCGCCGGCAAGGACAGGCTTTCGCCATTCCATGAAATCGACACCGGGCGCACCTTGGGAGAACGAATTGACGAGAAAGCTCTCCGCCATCATGCGCATGAACAGCGCGGACGTGTGCCAGCCGGATGCCGCCAGTCCACCGAGAATGCTGGCGCGGCCCGCTGCCTCGTCGACATGCATCGGCTGCGGGTCGAATTCGCGCGCGAACTCGATGATCTCCTCTGCCGTTACTGCTCTCGGGCCGAGCGCAAAACGCCGACCCGGCTGAAAATCTTCAAAGGCGAGTTTCTGATCGGACAAATTCTTCTTCACCTCGTAGGAGTTTCAGAACGACTACAATAGCATTCGACGCGACTCAACGATTCCCACGAGATTTTGAACATGCCAGAACTGAAGTTGATCCTCGATGAGGCTGAGCGTGAAGGCATCATTGCGCGCCAGGCTGCTGACCGGCTACTGCCGTTCCTGATTGCGCGCGGCGTCAAGGTCGATCATCCTTCGCCCGAATTGCACAGACCGTTGGCGCCTTTTTCGGATACCGAAACGCCGAGCTTCGTGCGCGGCTTTCACGACGTCCTGATAACCATCGGCATCATCGTAGCTTTGGCCGGCCTTTGGGGCATCGCTTCGATCTATGCCGTGCTGCCGGCAATCGTTGTCCTTGCCGAGATCCTTGTTCGGCGTCAAAGGCTGGCGCTGCCGGCCGTTGCGCTAACGATCGCACTTGCCGTCTGGACGGCAAGTGCGGCCGCGCAGTGGCTGGACGACTCACTTTCCTTCGTTGCGATAGGTGGCAACGTTGCGCTGCAGTACACCCTTGCCTTTCCAGTCGTGCTGGGGCTCTTCTATCTGCTTTATCGCGTACCGCTCGCGCTTGCCCTGACGATCATGGGGGCGGCTGTGGTCTTTCTGCAGTTGGTCCTGCGCGCGCTTGGCTGGCTGACCGGCGATCCTCTGTTCGAGGTCAATCATCCGCTCGTGTTGTCGATCATCGCGATCGCGTGTGCGGTCGGTCTTTTTGCCTTGGCCATGACATTCGACCTGCGGGACCCGCTGCGTCGTACAGTCAATTCCGACGTTGCCTTCTGGCTTCATTTGGGTGCCGCGCCGGCTTTGCTCTATAGCGTCATTTCGCTTGCGGGGCTCAGCGGCGGTACGCTTGCCGCGTTGCAGACCGTGTCGTTTCGCACGCCGGTGGTCATCGCGACCGTCATCGCGCTCATGCTGATCGGGCTTGTCATCGACCGGCGTGCCTTCGTGACATCGGGATTGGTATCGCTGGGCTTTGCTGTCTACGGCATCTTCCGCCAGGGGGACGCGCGCGTCGATACCTATATTTACATCACGCTTCTGACCGTTGGCGTGATCGTGCTCGTCATTGGGACCGGATGGATGCCGCTTCGGCGGTTCGTGATGCGCCGGCTGCCGGTAGCGATCCAGGAGAAACTGCCGCCGGCATAGGCGGCAGTCGCCTCGGTTCCGCTTTAGGTGTTGAAGCGGAAGTGGATCACGTCGCCGTCCTGGACGACATATTCCTTGCCTTCGTCACGGCCCTTGCCTGCTTCCTTGGCGCCGACTTCACCCTTGAAGTTGATGTAGTCGTCGTAGGAGATGGTGAAGGCGCGGATGAAGCCGCGTTCGAAGTCGGTGTGGATGACGCCGGCAGCCTGTGGCGCCTTGGTGCCGCGAACGATCGTCCAGGCGCGGGTTTCCTTGGGGCCGACGGTGAAATAGGTGATCAGGTCGAGCAGATGGTAACCGGCACGGATCAGCCGGTCCAGCCCGGCTTCCTCGAGGCCGAGCGCCGATAGGAACTCGGTTGCTTCTTCTTCGGGAAGCTGGGCCACTTCGGACTCGATCGCGGCCGAGATGATGACGCATTCGGCGCCCTGCTTCTCGGCCATGGCGGCGACTGCCTTTGTGTGTTCGTTGCCGGTCGAAGCGTCGGCTTCCGCGACGTTGCAGACATAAAGGACCGGATGCGACGTCAGGAGGTTGAGGCCCTTGAGGATCTCGATCTCCTCGGCCGCCAGCGTCTTCAAGAGCAGGCGTGCGGGCTTGCCTTCGTTCAGCAGCTTGATCACGGCTTCCATGACCGGCAGCTGTGCCATCGAGTCCTTGTCTTTGCCGGTGGCGCGCTTGCGGGTCTGCTCGACGCGGCGCTCAAGGCTTTCGAGGTCGGCGAGCATCAGCTCGGTCTCGATCGTGTCGGCATCGCCGACCGGGTTGATGCGGCCCTCGACGTGTGTGATGTCGTCGTCCTCGAAGCAGCGCAGCACATGCACGACGGCATCGACTTCCCGGATGTTGGCGAGGAACTTGTTGCCGAGACCTTCACCCTTCGACGCGCCGCGCACCAAGCCGGCGATGTCGACGAAGGAGATGCGGGTCGGTATGATTTCCTTGGAGCCGGCGATTGCCGCCAGCTTCTGCATGCGGGGATCTGGAACGGCGACTTCGCCGGTGTTCGGCTCGATCGTGCAGAAGGGATAGTTTGCCGCTTGCGCTGCTGCCGTTTTGGTGAGCGCGTTGAAGAGTGTCGATTTGCCGACATTCGGCAGACCGACGATACCGCATTTGAAGCCCATGGCCTGAAAACCTGCTGTTCTTGAATTCGTTGGTGCTGGCTATGGGATAAAACGCGCCTTGCGGTCAAGCTTTTAGCGCAAGTCTCTTGCATTCTGAGGGGTTGAACGCCCGCCCTTGCAGCGCAATATAGACACCGGCGAACGTTCTCGCCTCTCCATGTCATCAACGGGTGGGTTTCCGATGAGTGACAACGATATTGCCCTTAAACCGAAGACAAAGTCGAAGCCGAAGCTGGACCGGCCGAAGCTCTATAAGGTGATCCTTTTCAATGACGATTACACGCCGCGCGAATTCGTGGTGATGATCCTCAAGGTCGTCTTCCGAATGAGTGAGGAGACCGGCTACCGTGTGATGATGACGGCGCACAAGATGGGATCAAGCGTTGTTGTGGTCTGCACGAAGGATATCGCCGAGACGAAGGTCAAGGAGGCGATGGATTATGCCAAGGAGGCCGGTTTTCCGCTGATGTTGACGGCGGAGCCGGAGGAGTAGTTGTCGGCGCGCCGGACCTGATAGCCTGTCTTGTCCTGCGTGAAGCCGCAGTTCTCGTAGAAGCGCAGCGTCGCAGGATCCTTCGAGCCGGTTAGCAGCATCACCTTGTAACAACCTGCTTTCCATGCGGTTTCGATGGCGTGCTGGATCAGCACCCGTCCGTAGCCCCGCTGCCTGTAGCGGGCCGCCGTGACGACGTTTTCGATCAGCGCATAGGATGCACCATTCCTGGTCAGGTTGGGGACGACGATCAGCGTCACGGACGAAGCGGCGGCCTGACCTGCGATGCCGACGAAGACAGTCATTCCCGGTTGCGCGAGGATCGCTTCGAACCGCTCTTCGGCACGCTCGCAGTCGATGACCGGATCAGCAGGGTTTAGGTCATGGTAGAGAGCAAGCAGGCTCGGAAGGTCGGCGGCCTCGGCGGAACGAATGACGAGTTCGTCGATTGACATACTCAATCACCCTTGTTGCCGAACATCTTCTTCAGCATTTCGGCCATTGGTCCTGTCGTGGGCAACTTCGGCTGGTTGTTGTTGCGGGCCGCGCGGATATGAGACTTCGCCACCGGCTTTTTCTCTGGCTTCGGCGTTTCTTCTTCGGCCTTGCCGCCGAGTGCAAGTGCCAGCTTGTTCATCAGCTGGGAGTCTTCCTTGCGAACTAGCATGTCGGCGTTATCGGCAAGTGCATCCAGCAACGGCTCGAGCCAAGCCTGATCGGCCTTGGCGAAGTCGCCGAGCACGTGATGCTGCACCAATTCCTTGACACCAGGGTGGCCGATGCCGAGCCGCAGGCGGCGATATTCCTTGCCACAATGAGCGTCGAGCGATTTGATGCCGTTGTGACCGCCATGGCCGCCGCCCGTCTTGAGGCGTGCCTTGCCTGACGGCAGGTCGAGTTCATCATAGATTGCGACGAGGTCGGCCGGCTGCAGCTTGTAGAAGCGCATGGCCTCGCCGACGGCTTCGCCCGAGAGGTTCATATAGGTCTGCGGCTTGATGAGCAGCACCTTCTCGCCTGCAATTTCGCCTTCGGCGATCTCGGCCTTGAACTTCTTCGACCAGGGCGAAAAACTATGGCGGCGGTAGATGGCATCGACGGCCATGAAGCCGATGTTGTGGCGGTTTCCGGCGTATTTTCCACCGGGATTGCCGAGACCCGCGATAACAAGCATGGCTCGTTCATTCCTTGCAATGTGCTTTATGCGTTCACCACCGCGAAACGGCGTCAAAGTCAAGACGGCGAGACCGCAAACGTTGAAAAATCAGTCTGCGGGGCTCAGGCCATACGTGATGAAGATGGACTTCTGCGTGCCGTCGGCAATCAGCTTGTCCAGCGCCGCCTGCATCTTGGCCAGCAGGTCGCCAGGGAAGTCCTTTTCGCAGGCGATCCCCATTTGTTGCGTGGAAAGCACCGTGACCTTCTCCAAGGGTTGTTCTGCCTTGAGCTTCTCGAAGTAGATTTCGGTGATAGGCATCATGTCGATGCGGCCATTGAGCAGCTTGCGCAGCGTCGAATTGAAGTCAGTGGTGACGTCGAGCTTCGTGAAGCCGCTCTCCTTCAGTGTCATCTCCGTATAGTCTTCGCGCTGGGTACCGACCGTATACTTCTTGGCTTCCTCTAGATCCTTGGCTGCCACGCCGGAGCCCGTTCTGGTGATGAGGATGTTGCGATCGACCAGCAAGGGTTCGACCCATTTGAACATCGGGTCGCGCTTCGCATTGTGAGCGGTCGTAAAGACGCAGCTCATAGGGGTGGTCTGGGCAAGATTGTAGGCCCTGGCCCAAGGCATCATCTCGATCGTGTAGTCGATCCCGGCGTCCTTCATCACTTTTTCGACCTGCTCGACCGACGCGCCTTTTACGGTCTTTCCGTCGCGGTAGCTGAAGGGGGGGTATTCCTCCGTGGCGAGTGTGACGCCGGCGGCAATGGCATGTGTCGAGGCACCGAGGCTCAACAGAATAGAAAGCAGCAGTCTCTTCATCGTGTTGCTCTTCTTCCCCGGTTCACGAAGCTCGTGCGATGAGCTGGCCCGACGCTGATAGGCGCTCGATCAGAGCGGCGGCATGCTGCGGACGATGGAATAGGTATCCCTGACCGAAGTCGAGGCCCATTTCGTGCAGCGTGTGGCATTCGTCCTCGGTCTCGATACCCTCGGCGATAACGGTGCAGCCCATCCTGTGGGACAGCGTCGTGATGCTCTCCACCAGCGTGCGGCTCTTTTGGCGAACGTCGTCGTTGGCGTCGTTTATTGACCGGGTGAACGACTGGTCGATCTTGATGATGTCGACCGGGAAGCGATTGAGATAGCTCAGCGACGAATAGCCCGTGCCGAAGTCGTCGAGGGCAATCCGGCAGCCGAAGCGGCGCATCTCGGTAACGATAGTGCGGATCAGCGGATTGTTATGCATCAACACTGCCTCCGTGATTTCGACGACGATGCGCTGCGGGAGGATTCCGTGGCGGCCAAGCAATGCGGCAAGGCGCGCGGGCAGGGCGGCTTCGAACTGCAAAGGAGAGAAGTTGATGGCGAGATAGCTGTCCTGCATGCCCGGCAGCCTGGAAATGGCTGCAAGGTGGGCGATCGCCTTCTCCATAATGACATTACCGACGCGAATGATCTTGCCCGTCTCCTCCGCGACATTGATGATCTCGGCCGGCGCCATCAAACCCTTTTGCGGATGGTTCAGGCGCATCAGCGCCTCGAAACCGGCGACTCCGCGGCCGTTGAGGCTGACAATCGGCTGCAAATAGGCGTCGAACCAATCCTCCGCGAGGCCTGCCTCGATGTAGGTCTCGATTTCGGCGCGAGCCCTAGCGTGGTCCATCATGCGGTTGTCGAAGAGCTGCGCACCGTTCTTGCCGTCGCGCTTCTTCGCGTACATGGCCATGTCAGACTTCTGCAACAGCTCGGCAGCGTTCGCGGCATGACGCGGGTAGATGGCGATGCCGACGCTGGCGCTCAAATGCAGGTCCGGACCGAACGGCTCGACAAAGATGGAGGCGATCTGCTCGGCCATCGCGCCCGCCCGCCGCGCGGCATCTTTTGCCGGCAGAAGGATTGCGAATTCGTCGCCGCCCAGGCGTGCCGCCTGGTCCGATGGCGCCAGATGCATCCTCAATCGGTCGACAAACTCCCGAAGAGCCCTGTCACCCTCGGCATGGCCGAGATTGTCGTTGATCCATTTGAAACGGTCGAGGTCGACGAACAGGCAGGCAAGTTCCTGACCGAGCGCGTCCGCCTGCTGAATTTTGGTATCGAGCACGGACTCGAAACCCTGACGGTTCAGCAGGCCGGTCAGATGGTCGCGGATTGCTTGCTCGTGATTGCGTGCCTCGGAAGCTTTCAGCTCGGTGACATCGGTCATTACCGACAGCGAGAGCCGGTCATGACCCGCGGTGGCTGCTGTCGATTCAAGGATGAGCACATCCATGATGCTGCCGCTGGCGCATATGAACTTGACCGTCACGTCGAATGCGGCGCCGCCATCGAGGTCATTCTTGCGCCCGAGGAAGGCCTCACGCGTATCTGGTGTAACGAGGTCTGCAAACCTGCGGCCGACCACCTGCGGCCGCTCATAGCCGGTCGCGACGAGCCAATAGTCGCTGACCGCCGTTATGCGGTCATCCTCGTCGAGCGAGAACAGCATCGCCGGCGTCAGGTCGTAAATGTCGACGGCACGGCGATGCGCGAGCTTCAATTCGCGCTCCTCGCTTTCGAGCTTCGACTGCATCTCATTGAAGCCGCTGGCGAGGCGTCCCATCTCGTCGTTCGATTGCCAGTTGACGTGATGACGCGAGCCCAGCTGGCGGGTTGCCTCGACGGCTGCCGTCAGGCGCATCAGTGGCCGGATGATGAAGATTCGATTGCCGATCAAGGCGGCGCTGAAGACGGCCAGCACCGCGAAGATGAAGATCGACATGAAGACGATCTCTTCGTGCTTGAGGCCGGAGAAGAGACCGAGCGCTGGATAGAACACGGAGATCGTGCCCAGGTTCTTCGGGCCGTCGATCGTGTTGTATATGATCGCGCGCGACACCTGGACGAGGTTGCCGTTGAACGACTTCGGTATGGTCGACTGCGTGACGTCCAGCTGGCCGGACTGGTCGCGAACCTGGACCTTGACGATCGCGCCCTGCGAAACGATCGTCGCGCTGATCTGCGTCACGCTGTCATCATCAAGGTCCCAGAGCGGCTTGGCGAGGGCCTGAGAATTGGCGACAAGAAGAACCGAGATGTGGTCGCGTATTTCCTTGTCTGCGCGCTCGGAAGAAAGAAAAAGAAAAAGGACGAACAGTGGAGCAACGAAGAGCAGCAAAGCTCCGCAAATGATTGCCAAAAAACGATTTTCAACGGAATTGTGCATTGTTCCGTTTTGCTCCCAGCCGCACTTTGCATTCACGGTTTTCGACGCCCGTGGGTCTTTCAAAAACGTACCGGCATGCTTCCATGAAATGTATTAAATGTTGCTGAAACAGGCTCCTTGCAACCAATGAAAAGGGCCCGCCTTCGAGAGAAAGCGGGCCCTATGCTTTACAAATTATGGAAGCGATCAGGCTTCTGCTTCGCCTTCTTCTGCAACCGTTTCGTCAACGCCGCCAGCCGGGGCGATAACCGTCGCAATCGTGAAGTCGCGATCGGAAATGGTCGGCGTTACACCCTTCGGCAGGGTAAGGTCGGAAATGTGGATGCTGTCGCCGATCTTCTTGCCGTTCAGGTCAACGTTGAAGAATTCCGGGATCGCATCAGCCGGGCAGTGAACTTCGATTTCGTGACGAACGATGTTCAGAACGCCGCCAGCCTTGAGACCCTGGGACTTCTCTTCGTTGATGAAGTGAACCGGGATTTCAACCGTGACCTGGGTGTTGCCGGAAACGCGCAGGAAGTCCACGTGCATCGTGAAGTCACGGACGGGATCCAGCTGGTAGTCCTTCGGCAGAACCTTGTACTTCTTGCCGTCGACCTCGATGGTCGCGATCGTGGTCATGAAACCACCGGCATGAATGCGCTTAGTCACCTCATTGGTGTTGAGAGCGATAGAAATGGGGGCCTGCTTGTCACCATAGATGACAGCGGGAATCAAACCGTTGCGGCGAAGTTCACGGGCGGACCCCTTACCAACCCGTTCGCGCGCCTCGGCCTTGAGCTCGTAGCTTTCGTGGCTCATGACTTTTCCTTCCGAGGTTATTTGGAGAGCCCCGCGGAGGCCTATGCTTGCCGCGGAACTGGAGGCGGGTTACCCCATCCTCATCCGCGTTGCCTCCAAGGGTGTCTGCGCGGACGCGTGCGCTATAGTATAGATGTGACGGAAACGCAAGCTGGTGCCTTACAGGTGGCGGGGATCATGGTGCGGGACAAGCACTTGGCGAGTGGCACCAGGCAACGGTTGCGGAAGTTGAAGCGGATCGCGAAGGCTTAACTATACGGCCGGATTTCCCCCAGAGATTAAGTAATACAAAATGTCGGCGCGGTTATGAAGGCCAAAACGCAACCTGGTCTCTCCGATGCCACGTCTCCTTACCTGCATTGCAGCCGAACACAGCTGGCCGCACCTGACCTTTGCAACCGTGATCTGCCTGCTTGGCTCGCTACTCACCGTACGGCTTTTTTCGCGGGTTCGGCGCACCCATGGGTTCCAGAAATTCAATTGGCTGTTCCTGTCAGGGTTCGTCGGCGGCGCGACAATTTGGACGACCCATTTCATCGCCATGCTTGGCTTCCGAGCGCCGACGCTCAGCGGTTATGAGTCGGATCTGACGCTGCTGTCGCTTTTCATCGGCATCGCCTCCGCCATGATCGGCTTTTCGGTCGCCTCGATGCGAAGCCAGGACGCGCTTGTCGAGGCCGGGGGCGCAATCGTCGGCCTTGGTGTCGCAGCGATGCATTACGTCGGTATTGCCGGCTACAAGGTGGCCGGCGAGGTCCAATGGAATACTGCCTATGTCGTTACCTCGCTGATTGCGGCGGCCGGTTTTGGCGCGCTCATGGCGCGCCGGGTTGTGCGGCCGACGGCGCGCTTCAGCCCGGTTGGGGCGGCCTTGCCGCTGATCCTTGCGATCGTTTCCACGCATTTCCTCGGCATGGCGGGCATGACGATCGTCCCGGATGTGACGGTCGCAGTTCCTCGCGAAATTCTCTCGGTGGGCGTGATGACCAGCTTGGTCGGTACCGTCATGGTCATCATCCTGCTCCTCGGCGCATCCACCTACATTATCGACATGCAGTCGACGGAAGCGGCCGTCGCTCGCTATCGTCATCTCTCGCTTCACGATCCACTGACGAACCTCGCAAACCGCGCGGCGCTGAACGAACATCTCGCCACCGTGACCAAACGGACCCATGAAATCGGCTGGAATGTCGCCGCTCTCTGCTTCGACCTCGATCGGTTCAAGGAGATCAACGATGTGCATGGTCACGCGGCTGGCGACGCCGTGCTGCGGGCGATCGGCGAGCGGCTGGTGAAGGTCATGCAAAAGGGACAGTTCGTGGCCCGGATCGGCGGCGATGAATTTGTGGTCGTCATGCGCGATCACGTTGGCCGCTCCGAGGCCAGAAGTGTTGCGCAGCGCCTGCTCGACGAGATCGAGCGACCGGTCGAGTGGAATGGCCAGTCGCTTAGCGTCGGGTCCAGCATCGGCATCTCCAGCTTTCCGGACAAGGCGCGCACCGTCGATGACCTGCTTTCGCAGGCTGACGTTGCCATGTATCGTGCCAAGACGACGGCGGGGAGCAGTATCTGCTTCTACGATCCCTCGATGGACGAAGCAGCGCGGGAACGAAGTGCGCTGGCGATCGAGATGCGCGAAGGGCTGAAGAGGGGCGAATTCGAACTCTTTTATCAGCAGCAGAACGATACCATGACGCGTGCGGTGTTGGGTTTCGAGGTGTTGCTGCGCTGGAAACACCCGACGCGCGGCTACATCTCGCCGGTCGAATTCATCCCGATCGCCGAGAAAACGGGTTTCATCATGGAGCTCGGCGAATGGGTGTTGCGTAACGCCTGCGTGGAAGCGGCCAGCTGGAAGAACCCCTTGAGCATAGCGGTTAATGTCGCGGCCCAACAGCTCGCAGACAGCCGTCTGCCGCAGATTGTACAGCAGATTCTCGCCGAAACGGGTCTGGTACCGCCACGCCTCGAACTCGAGATTACGGAGACCGGCATCATTGCCGACCACGGGCACGCGTTGAACGCCATCCGCCGGCTGAAGGAGCTCGGCGTCAAGGTGGCAATGGACGACTACGGCACCGGCTATTCGTCTCTCTCCACGCTGCAAAGCTTCCCGTTCGACAAGATCAAGATCGACCGTGCTTTTGTCGATGGCGTCGTCACCAACAAGCAGTCGGCAGCGATCGTTCGCTCAACGCTCATTCTTGCGCAGAGCCTTGATATTCCGGTTCTCGCCGAAGGCGTAGAACGCGAAGAGCACGTCGATTTCCTCCGCCGCGAAGGTTGCCTTCAGGTGCAGGGCTTCCTCTTCGGAAAGCCGATGCCACGTCCAGACATCGAGGCCCTCGTCAATGGCGATGGAACAGGCGCGACAGATCGCCAGGTCGTTGCTTCGAGGGCCGATGCGGCGGCCTGACCACCGCACTGCAACACGGCTTGACATCCGCCGCGCGGAAACCTCACATGCTCGCAAAACACAAGCGGCGGAGGAGTTCGGATATGCGGCTCAATCTTATTGCGGCAACGAGTACGATCGCGCTCGCCTTGGCATCTGCGGCCTATGCCGCTGACATCAACCAGGCTGGGGCCAGGCAGGTTCAAGAAAGCCTGACGAGACTGCTGCCGAAGAGAGTGGCGAAAGACGGTTTCGTGACCGTCAATCCGGCTGGGACACGCTACGAGATCATCTATGATTTTGCGAAGCTTCTGAAGAGCATCGATCCGGGCAGCTTTACAGTCACCGGCTTGACGCCGTGGTCGATGTTCGCAACGCGATTGGATACCGGTCTGTGGAGCGTGGAGGGGAACAATTCCCTCAATGTGTCTGGCAGCTTCAAGGCGTCGGGACAGCCAAAGACGGAATTTGCCTACATCATCGAGACCTTCATTTTCAGTGGCGTTTTCGACCCGGCGATCAGCTATCTCCGCTCGGGCGACTTCTCTACGAAGGCTGTGAATTTCTCATCCAAGACCGAAGCCGAGGAAGTAAGCGCCGGCTTTGATAGCATGAAATACAAACTGACGTCGTCGGAGGGTGCTGCGGCCGGCACGACGAATTTTGCCACCAGCGGCTCGGCCGCGGGATTCCTAGAGAAGATCAGCAGTCGCGAAGTGCCTCCGGTCGAAATCCGCGCTGACACAATCGATTTCGCAGCGGCGGTGAACGGCCTGCCCGTGAACAAGGTTCGCGACATCATCATGTTCGTGGCCGACCACGCCGACGAGAAGAAACTTGCTGTGGCGGACGGCGAGAAGTTGAAGGAAATGCTTCGTGACGCGTTTCCGTTGCTGACGAGCTTCAACGAAACGATCGACTTCAACAATCTCACAGTGTCGAGTGCCGCGGGTAACGGTGGCGCCAAGAACCTCAATTATGAGGTTGCACTCGACGGCGCGACCGACGCGACGCGCTTTGGAGTGGGTGTGACGGCGGATCAAATCAGTTTCGCGAGCGCGATCGTTCCTGCGGCCTATTCAGACTTCGTGCCCCGGCAATTGCAGCTGCAGTTGGCGATACCCAACATGGATTTTGCGGCGTTCGGCGATGAGTTTCTCAAGGTCGATTTCAGCGGCGCATCGTCAGAAGACAGCGGCAAGAAGGCGGTCGAGCGGCTCTTCAAGGGCGGCGAATTGGTCATGGAGTTCCCGAAGATCAGCGCGGTCTCGAGCGTTTACGATGCCGAGATTTCCGCAAAGGTCCGCGGACGGGTCGATACTTCCAAGGATTATTCCATGGAAGCGACGGTTCTGGCGCGTGATCTCGACAAGACGATCGCCGCCGTTCAGGAGCTTGCGAAGACCAACGCCGAGCTCAATCAGGTGTCGTTCGGCCTGATGATGGCCAAGGGCTTTGCGAAGACTGATCCCGACGGGCGTCAACGCTGGGATATCAGCGTCGCGCAAAACGGCTCCGTCACGATCAACGGCCAGGTCATCAAGGGCGCGGATTGAGCCTGCTACGTTAGCCTTGCAGCTCAAGGCGAGGGGCCTTGCGGGGCGCCCCCGGCAGGTCCATGCTGTGTTGCCAGTGTCGGCTCTCTAGGTGAGGCCGTTGCGCTCAGAGAGGCAGGCCGATGAATTGTGCCGCCTGTGGTTTTGCGATCGAAAGTCGTTTTGCGTTCTGCCCGAAGTGCGGCGCAAGACAACCGATCGTCTGCGCCTCCTGTGGCGAGACATGCCAGCCCGATTTTGCGTTTTGCCCAAAATGTGGAACACCTCTTGGCCCGGCCGAAGGTCGTGCAGTTCCTGCCGAACCGCCGCCGCGAGCAGTCCCGCCTACATCCATGCCTGACGATGCCGCCGACCGGCGTCCGCTGACCGTTCTGTTTGCCGATCTCTGCGGCTTTACTGCGCTCAGCGAGAGAACTGACCCGGAACTGATGCGCTCGCTGCAGAACGAACTGTTCGAGGAGTTGACGCGGGCCGTGGAGGCTTATGGCGGCTATGTTGACAAGTTTGTCGGTGACGCGTTGCTTGCGCTGTTCGGGGCCCCGACAGCACATGAGGACGATCCCGATCGTGCCCTTTGCGCAGCACTCGACATGATTGCGGGTGCTGACCGCCTTGGCGCCAAATGGCTGGATCTGGCCGGTGGAGATCCGCTGCAGCTGCATGTCGGCATCAACACAGGGCCGGTGGTCAGCGGTGGTTTCGGAGCGGCGGCTGCGCGATCCTACTCGGTGACCGGCGATACAGTGAATACGGCCCAACGACTGCAAACGATGGCGGGTCCAGGCGAGATACTGGTAGGCCCGGTAACCTACCGTCTGACGCTGCATGCGTTCGCGTTCGACAATCTCGGTTCGCTTGCCCTTCGCGGGAAGACGGGAAATGTACAGGTACATCGTCTCCTCGGACGGATGGAGACGCCTCACGCCGCGCGCGGTTTGGAAAGCCTAGGCCTGCACGCCGAACTCATCGGGCGTGACTCGGAACTGTCGCGGATGTCCAATTGCCTGGATCGCGCCAGTGGCGGCAATGCGCAACTCGTCCAGCTCGTCGGTGAGGCTGGCATCGGCAAGTCAAGATTGGTCAAGGAGTTTCTGCAGAACGTCGCCGAAGCCGAGCGGTTCGGGCAGGTGGTGGTACGGCGTGCCGTCTGCTCACCCCTCGGGGAGCAATCTTATGGGACGCTAGCATCGGTTCTACGCAGCGCCTACGGGATAGCTGAGCGGGAAACCGCAGCCCGGACGGCCGAACTGCTGGCAACGGGATTGGTCGACCTTGGTTTTAGCGAGAGCGAGGTCGCGGGTCTGACGCCGCTCCTTTCTCATGTCTTGGGCCTCGGCGATCCGGATGGAGCGCTGCGGTATGTCGAGCCAGAGCAGTTGCGGCGGCAGATCTTTTACGCCACGCGTACGATCTTTGAACGGCGGCTGTCGCTAAGCCCACTGCTGCTGGTGGTGGAGGATCTCCATTGGGCGGATGCCGCTTCGATCGAGGCGCTACGCTTCGTCCTGGACCGGCTCGAACGTACGCGCCTGATGATGCTGACGACAGGACGGTCGGTTGCCGAGGGCGAAGGCCTGGAGTCAAGCCGGATCAACCGCACCGTCATGCGGCTCGCGCCGCTTTCGAGTAAGGATGGCGAGGCTCTGCTGACGCAATTCTTTGGCGTGGACAGTTCCGTGCCTGCGAAGACGCGCTCACGAATTCTCGCGCGAGCGGGCGGCAATCCGCTGTTTATCGAGGAGATCGTACGGGCGCTGATCGAGACCGAGGCACTTCATTTCGAGAACGGATGCTGGCGCATGGCGGGTGGCGAAATGGGAACCGAGGTGCCGATGAGCCTGCAGGCGATGCTGCTGGCGCGCGTCGACCGCCTGCCGCCCGACGTCAAGCGTTTGGCGCAGGAAGCTGCCGTTATAGGTCCACGCTTCGATCTGGCATTGCTTCGCGCCGTCGCATCGGATGCAGAGCATGTCGAGCGTGGGCTGGATTATCTCTGCGAGGCCGAGGTCGTTGAGGAAACGCCTGGTGCTGCTTCGGCAAAGGCGATCTCTTATTGCTTCCCGCAGCAGCTATTGCACGATGCCATCTATGGCAATCTCTTGCTACAGCGCCGCAAGGAGCTGCATGCGCGTATCGGGGCCGCGATCGAGAGAATACATTACGGCATACCCGCTCGACTCGAGGATATCGCACAACTCGGCCGTCACTACTGCCGGGCCGACGAGGTGAGCAAGGGCGTCCGATACCTCATGGCCGCGGGTGATTTGGCCCGCAAGACCTACGCAAACGACGATGCGATGCGCCTCTACCGCGAGGCGCTTGCGGCAATTTCGGATAACCCGCAAGCCGGTTCGGAGTTGCTTGCTCTCTATGAACGGTTCGCTGATCTCTGCGGGCCGGCGGGAGAGCGGGAGACGGCCCGCGAACACTATGGCCGCGCACTGACGACCTTAAAGGAAGCTGGTGATCAGCCGGGTGCGGCGCGGATCCTGCGCAAGCTCGGCCGCCTCAATCTTGCTGCGGGCAGAAGTGATCTTGCGGACGCCGACTATGCGCAGGCCGCCTCGCTGTTGAGCGTGAGCAATGCACCCATCGAACTTGCCCATCTGCTTCAGGAGCGTGGGCATCTCGCCTTCCGCAAGGGCGATCAGACCGCTGCCGCGCGTTGGGCCGATGATGCACTGTCCTGCCTCAACACTGCAACATTGGATGGGGAAGGCTCCGTGGCCTCGGAGGCTGCGCAGGTGCGAGCGGAGGCGCTGAATACAAAGGGGGTGGCGCTGGCGCGGCTGGGGCGGCACCGCGAGGCGGTGCGCGAAGTCGAGCGAAGTCTGGAGGTTGCCGAAACGGCGGGGCTTCTCGGCGCGGCCTGTCGCGCCTATTCCAATCTCGGCGTTCTCTATACGATCGTCGATCCGCGGCGTGCCATCGATGTGTGTCGCCAGGGCCTCGATGTTGCCAAGCGCATCTCCGACCTCGGTTTTCAAGCCCGGCTTTTCGCCAACCTCGCGGTCGCCTGCTGCACCTTCACCGACAACTGTGCCAAGGAGGGAGTGCCGGCGGCTGAAAGAGCGATCGAGATCGACCGGGCGCTGGATCAGCGCGACCACCTGGCGGTGCCCCTCATCGTGCTCGGACAGATCCATCAGTGTCACGGGGAACCGGACCTGGCTCGGAACTACTACGAGGAAGCGCTTCAGCTCGCGCGTGAAATCGGCGAGCCACAGCTTCTCTTTCCATGCTATGATGGGCTTGCGACGTTGAACTTGGAAAAGGACGATATGGCCGAGGCGGAGCGCTACTTTTCGCTCGCGCAGGATGTTTGCGTCAGGCATGGGCTGGATCCCGACGCGCTGGTCGTGCTGCCCTTCCTGGATTGATTCAATGCCGGCAGGTAAGGTGCTGAGTTTTCGCTATTTTTTCTTCTGCTCGGCTTGCTCGCCGACGCGCAAATGAAGGAGGGTGCCATGCCCGAAAATCAAAGCGAGAGACCGCTGCAGCCCGGTGACCGCGCGCCGAACGTCATTCTCGATGCGATCACGCGTCAGGGCAAGATATCGATCGATGACTTCCGAGGACAGAAGCCGGTTTTGGTCGGCCTGTTTCGCGGGCTCCACTGTCCATTCTGCAGGCGGCAAATCGCCGCGATGGCGAGCCTGGCGGGCGACCTCCAGCAAAAGGGCATCGAAAGTCTGACGGTGGTCAATACGCCTATCGATCGGGCACGCCTCTATTTCCGGTATCATCCCTTGCCCAATCTGCTGGCGGCCTCCGATCCCGACAGGGTATCGCATCGCGCCTTCGGGCTTCCCAACATCGAGTTCACGCAATCGGAAACAGCGTGGCCCTACAAGGTTAGCCTCGACACGCTAACGTCGATGCGCGTCGATATGCCTGACCTGCCTGAGCCGATGGCCCCGCTGGCGGCTGTTGAATACCTCGACAATGCCGATGGTTACGAGTTCACGGACGACGACAAGCGGATGATTGCGACGGGTGAGGGCCAACTGGTCGGCGAGTTCCTTCTTGACCGCGACGGCGTCGTCAGATGGTGCTTTACCGAGGTGGCCGACGATGGCCGACGTATGTTCGGCGTACCGGCTCCCGAGGAGGTCATGTCGGCCGCGTCAAACATTGCTGCCTAAGCGACTGCGGTCAGTCAGATCCGCTTGTCGCGCTTTTACTCGTTTTCGAAAAACGGAGTTCGGCTCCCGCATAAGCGGAAGCCGACTTGTCAGGGTCGCCACTTCATTACCTGCATGCGCCCTGGCGTATGATGCGGAAGCCGCTGTTGTTAGCTTCACAGGTATTCGAGAAGGTGCGCAGTTGTGAACCTCGTTGGCCGCAGACTGGGCGGTACTCACGCGTGCATATGCCACCGGGCCGCGGCGGTGGCGGACGCTGCGGGCGCACTGTTATGCCGGGCTGGCGGCGGCACTGGCCGCGGCTGATGACCGTAAAGTTGGCTGCTTGAGCCTGGCACGCGTTAGAGAAGGTCTGAACACGTCCGCTGCGTTGGCCGCAGACCGGAGCGTACTCCATGGTACACACCTGCGGCCTCGACGGAAGAGGTGTCGGACGCGATGTCATCGGAGGCGGCCGGCGGCACTGGCCACGGCTGATGATTGTAAAGTTATTTGCACGCGCCTGGCATGCATTGGCGAAGGTCTGGACACGTCCGCCGCGTTGGCCACAGACGGGATTGTATTCCAGAGTGCATATCTGCGGACTGGGCGCGCGAGGTGGCGGGCGCCAATAATTGGGTCCTACGTCGGCAGTGCAGGCAGACAGAAGCGAAATGAGCCCAAACAGGGCGATCTTCCGAGGCAACAGGAAACCGGCGAGCGTCATGACTCTTCCCCTGCAGCTAGATTTCTTTTCAAATCCTAGCTCAAGTTGCATTTCCGGGGAAGATCAAACGTCTGCGGTGTTGAAAGTTTTGAAACGCTTCAGTCGAACAGGCTGGAAACCGACTCTTCCTGGCTGGTGCGGTTGATCGCTTCACCGATCAAGCTCGCCGTGCTCACAACGCGGATGTTGTGAGCTGACTGGACAGCCGTCGTCGGCTGGATCGAGTCGGTGATGACGAGCTCGCGAAGCTTCGACGAAGTGATGCGGGTGACCGCGCCCCCCGAGAGAACGCCGTGGGTAATATAGGCGGTGACGCTTGCCGCCCCTTTGGCAAGCAGCGCATCGGCTGCGTTGCAGAGCGTGCCGCCGGAATCGACGATGTCGTCGATCAGCAGGCAGTCCTTGCCTTCAACTTCGCCGATGATGTTCATGACTTCGGATTCACCCGGGCGGTCGCGGCGCTTGTCCACGATCGCCAGCAGACAGTCGAGACGTTTGGCGAGCGCGCGGGCACGAACAACGCCGCCGACATCAGGCGAAACCACCATGACGTTGCTGATGTCGTAGTTGGCCTTGATATCACGGGTCAGGACCGGGATGGCGTAGAGATTGTCCGTCGGAATATCGAAGAAGCCCTGGATCTGGCCTGCATGCAGATCGAGGGTTAGCACGCGATCGGCGCCGGCTTCCGTTATGAGGTTGGCGACGAGCTTGGCGGAGATCGGCGTGCGCCCCGAGGCACGGCGATCCTGGCGGGCATAGCCGAAATAGGGAAGAACCGCAGTTATGCGGCGCGCGGACGAGCGGCGCATCGCATCGATCATGATGAGCAGTTCCATGAGATGGTCGTTCGTCGGAAAAGACGTGGACTGGACGACGAACACGTCTTCACCGCGAACGTTTTCCTGAATTTCCACGAAGATTTCCTGATCGGCAAATCTTCTGACGCTGGCTTTGCCCAAAGGCACATTGAGATAGCTGCAGATCGCTTCGGCGAGATGCCGGTTCGAATTGCCTGCGAAAACCTTCATCTTGGTCCGCCTATTTCCTGCTGATAGCCGCGCTTTTTAGCCAGCTTGCTCCTGAATGCAAGGGCTAAGGCGTCATCTGCGCTCATATTTCTAAAAACCTTGTGGCTTAACCGCCGCGAGCATCGCGCCACGTTGAGAAGTCGGTGATGGTTTTCGAGGCGATTTGCTGCATAACCGAGGCGGGAACGCCGGCCCAGGGATCCAGCGCCTCCGAGGGTACGCTTTCCTGTCCCTGGATGCGGTGCAGGCGCGCGCCGCTGCCATCGAGAATATCCCAGACATAGACCACGGTGACCTTGCCGCTGTCGGAAAAGGCGGAGAGGTATCCCTTCAGAATGTAGGCGCTTGAGCTGTCGTTCGAGCTCTTGATGGAAAGGCCGTGCGAGCGGGCCTCCGCTCCGAGTTGGCGCGAAAGCGGTGTAACCGCCTGAACCGGTGCCCCGATGATCGGAAGGAAGCGGACGGTCGTCCCACCTGCCGAGGACGAACTCGTATTCAGCATGGCAGTCTGGGTTTGCTGTCTAGGCGGTTCGCGAGCGGGCGCTTCCACCATGTCTTCTTCCTCGGCCTGGGCGTTGGATATTGGCTCCGGCAGGGTCTGCGCCTTGATTGGCACGGAGGCTGCCGGCGAGCGCATATCGCTTTCCAAGGCCATCGCCTGGGCTTCCATCGTGGTAGGCGGTGCGCCTGAACCTTGACGATAGCTCGCCTGGCTGTAGGCGGGATGATATCCGTTCGACCGCTGCTGAGCGGCAAAGGCCTGCTGGCGGGGCTGGGTTCCTGCCATGCGTTCCACGTCGCCCTGCGTTACCGGCGATGAGCGCATGTTTGGTGAGGAATCGCCGATGTCGACCAGCGGGACCAAGGCGTCGGTGGTGTTGCAGGCGGTTAGGGCAAAGCAGGCAAGGAGCACTGGCGCAGTCGCGACTCGCGTCATCCCTCGTTACATCCTTCCCAGTGCCGGCCCCATGCACTTTATGAAGGCCGGTGCGGGTCTGTGTCAATTCCGGATTCTTGTCTCAGACGTTGATGAAATCCAGAGAGTGGCGGGAAAGCGCGCGGGGTGTGTTGTCCGTCGTGAGATAAGTCTGCCCGAGGGTCATCGCAGCTCCCGTGTCGGAATCCATGATGATCATGTGCACGAAGAGCGACATGTTCGGTTCGATTGCTTGCGGATTACCGACATGGAACATCTGATGCTCCATCCAGGATGGCGAGAAACGGGCGCCCAGCGAGTAGCCGCAGGCATTGAGGCGATGGCGCGACAGGCCGCGCTCGTCCATGATTTTCGCATGCATATCGAAGACGTCGCCGAAGCTGTGGCCCGGCCTCAATACCGTTTCGATTGCCTGGATGGTTTCGAAGCAGGCGTTGTAGAGTTCGCGATGGCGATAGCTCGGTTCGCCGATGACGACGGTACGCATCATTCCCGCATGGTAGTGCGCGTAGGCGCCTGCCCATTCGAGCGTCAACTGGTCGTTGGTATCGAGCTTGCGGCGGCCGGCCTTGTAGCGGCAAAGCAGGGCGTCCTCGGCAGAGCCGATGATGAATTCGTTCGCGGAATAGTCGCCACCACCGGCAAAAACGGCGCCCTGCATCGCGGCCAGAATATCCGCTTCGTCTGCGCCGGGATTGGTCAGCGCGAGTGCCGCATCAAGCGCATCGTCGGCCAATACAGCAGCGCGTTCAACATAGGCGACTTCGGCTGGGCTCTTGATCAGTCTCAGGCGGCTGACGAGATAGGACGCGTCGACGATCTGGCCGAAGGACGTCAACTGCGCGTCGAGCATCCGGGCTACGCGGCCCGTCATGCCATGGGTGTCGTATTCGACGCCGATCCTGGCTCCGAGCAGATCCATCTCGACCAGCAGGTTCCGAAGGTCGACGGTCGGATCGGCATTTACGCGGTCGACCCAGACTTGCACGTTTTCCAGAATGGAGGTGTGTTTCGCCTGACGCAGGTCGGCAGAGCGTGTGATCAGCGCCATCGTCCCGTCGGCCTTGACGACAAGCGTTTGGAAGAAGCAGTAGCCGAAGGTGTCGTAGCCGGTCAGCCAGTACATGCTTTCCTGGGCAAACAGCAGCAGGGCATCCAGCTTCTCTTCGCGCATCTTGTCTGTCAGACGCGCGAGGCGGACGGCGAATTCGGGTCGGTCGAAGTGCAAGGCCATACCGCTCAAATCTCCCTGATTGCGATTGCAGAAATCTGCCGACCGTAGTCCGGCTCTTTGTTATGTGTGGTCCGGCGGTACGAGAAGAAACGCTCGGCATCGGGATAGGTGCAGAGCCCAAGGCTTTCTGCGCGGATGCCGGCGGCGCGCAGCCGGTCGATCGTCAGGGCAGGGAGGTCGAACATCGCGTGTTCAGGCTTTCCTGATGGCACGAAATAGCGCTCGTAAGATGGATCCTGAGCGACAAAGCGTTCCACAAATTCCGGCCCAACCTCGTAGCTCGCCTGGCTGATCGATGGGCCGAGGCAGGCAACGATGGCTTCGCGCTTCGCGCCAAGCTGGACCATCGTGTCGATCGTGTTTTCCAAAACACCGGTGAGGGCACCCTTCCAACCTGCATGAGTGGCGCCAATGACACCGTTTTCCGAATCGGCGAAGAGGATTGGCCCACAATCGGCAGCCAGCACCCCGAGCGCTATGCCCGGAGTTGCCGTTACCAACGCATCCGCTGAGGGGCGGGAGCCGTTATAGTTCCTGTCGACGACGACCACATCGGGAGAGTGTACCTGGTGCACAGTAGCGAGACGCTCGACAGGCAATTCAAACCAGCTAGCCACGCGGCGGCGATTCTCCTGAACCTTCTCGCGCTCATCGTGCGAGCCGAGGCCGACATTCAGGCCGCGATAAATGCCGTCCGAAACGCCGCCTTGCCGGGTGAAGTAGCCATGGAGAATTGCGTCACCGGTTGCCTCTTTCAGCAGCGCGCTTTGGATCGGTGCCGGAGATGCTGCTTGCGTCATTAGAACTTCCAAAATTGCTTGAATGCTTGTGCGCCTTACTGGATGGCAATGCCTGGTCGATTGCCGCGGATGTTGGCCCAGCGGCGCTCGCGCTGTCAATCCACCGAACGGAAGGGCATCAAATCCACCGTCGGGTGCGAGACCGCCAGCACCTTGAAGAGTTCGCCCATACGCCCTTCACCTTCGGCGGCCAGTCGGTCGACTGCGGTCTGGATGATTTGCTGCGTATGTGGTGCTCGATCCCGGCCAAGCACGGCAGCGCGATCGAGAATGCCGAGGCCGACGAGAAAATCGCCCTGGTGAAGCATGCCGTTGACGTGGACCCCGGCCGCAGTGGCGGTCTGTGCCAATGCCTGGAAATCGACGTGGCTCGTCAGGTCCGCTTCACCGGGATGCGCCAGAGGCGGATCATACTCATGCATGCGCACCGCCTGCAGCGTGTCGCCGTAGCCACTCACAACGTGCCCATAGTCAATGGCGACAAGCGTCCCGCCATGTTCTTTCAGGCGATCGCAGATCGATAGCATCACCGACTGGCGCGCCGGCGAGACTTCGAAGATTGTTCCCGGGAGTACGTCCTCTTCCGGCCAGGGGAGGAGGCTTGAATCGATCCCGGCCACGCCGGCGCCGAATGTCAGTTCGCCTGCTGCGTCGACGCCCACCATCCGCTCGCGGAAGCCCGCCGGCGTCCGCACGAACTGACGGATCGGAATCGCATCGAACAACTCATTTGCCGCGACGAGCGAGAATCCCGGCGGGACTTCATCGAAGCCCTGATGCCAGCTGACCTTGTCGCCGTGGGACGCCAGCGTCTCCTGCTGGATGTCGCGCAGCCGCTCGCTTGTCTCGACGAGGTGCACGGTCATGTCTCCGAAAAGCGGCGGCGCGATACGGGAAATGACGCGCAGCATATCCGACATCATCGTGCCGCGACCGGGACCGATTTCGATGAGACGGACACCTTTGGGCGTCCCGTGTCGCTGCCAGGCATGGACGATGAAGACGCCGATCATCTCGCCAAAAAGCTGGCTTACCTCGGGTGCAGTCACGAAGTCACCTGTGCGGCCAAAAGGCTCGCGGGTCCTGTAGTAGCCATGTTCGGGGTCGGCGAGGCACAGCGAAAAAAAGTCCGTGACGCTGATCGGGCCGTTCGCCTGAATGATAGCCTTGATCTTCTCACCGAGCGCGGTGCTCATGAATGCCCCTCCTGTCCGGCTGCGATCAGTGCTGCAGGGCAGCCTGACGGCGAGCGCGAAGCATGGCCCAGATTCCCAGCAATACCATCGGCGTGGAAAGCACCATGCCCATGGTGAGCCAATTGGTGCCCAGCAGGTAGCCCAGCTGGGCATCCGGTTCGCGGAAGAATTCGACGAAAATGCGGGAAAGCGCGTAGCCGCAGACGAAAACGCCGGTGACGAAGCCAGGGGTCTTCAGTGCGCGGAAGCCGTAGATCAGCATGGCGAGAACCAGGAGGAGCACGATGCCCTCCAGACCTGCCTCGTAGAGCTGGCTGGGGTGGCGAACAAAGTCGCCGCCGGGGCAGTAACCGTCGGCCCGCTCGATATATTGGTTACAGAAAACCATGCCCCAAGGCACATCGGTCAAGCGCCCCCAAAGCTCACCATTGATGAAGTTGGCGACGCGGCCGCAGAACAGGCCGATCGGGACGACTGCTGCGACAATATCGAACAGGCTCCAGATCGGTATGCTGTTGCGCCGCGCGAAGACGATCATCGCGATGGTGGTGCCCGTCAGGCCGCCGTGGAAGGACATGCCGCCATTCCATATCTGTATCGCCCGGATCGGGCTCTCGATGACAGCAGGCATGTCGTAGAAGAGGATGTAGCCGATGCGGCCGCCGAGGACGATGCCGAGCGCGACCCAGATGATGAAATCGTCCAGTTGCACCTTGGTGATCGGGGACACGTCGCCCGGCCACAGCTTGTTGTTCCCGGCGATCTGACGCGCATAGTACCAGCCGAGCATGATGCCGGCGACATAGGCAAGTCCGTACCAGTGAATTGAGAGGGGGCCGAGCGAAAAGGCGATCGGGTCGATCTCGGGGAACGGCATGATCGCCATGAAATTGGCTGCTGTCGGCAAGGTTGTCCCATTCGGTGGCGCAAAGCCCGGAATATGGAATCGGGCGTCTGACGCGGTTCAGTTCAAGGCGTCCTTTGCGACTTTCTGAAGGCGCGCCAAGCTTGATGTGGGCGGAAGATGGCGCTGCGATCAAGAGCGGTCAAGTCGATTGTTGGCGATCGGAGGCCGCCGGCTGGCTTATCCAGAGCAAACCGCTTGCATCCTCCGCGGCGAAGCCCTACCTCATTCTTGAGGGGCCGAAGTGGCCCTAACTGGTCTATAGCAAAGGGAGAAAATCGCCATGACGACTGGAGCAAACCGCATCATGGACGAGTTCGCCAAGCTGATGACGGATGCGGCCGGCGCTGCCCAGGGTGTGCGCAAGGAAATCGAGACAGCCTTCAATGCGCAGGCGGAGCGCTGGCTCAATACACTCGACATCGTGAAGCGCGAGGAATTCGAGGTCGTACGCGAAATGGCGATCAAGGCGCGCGATGAAAATGATGCGCTGCTTGCGCGGATCGCCGCCCTTGAAGAGAAGCTTGCGGCCAAGGGCAAGTAATTCCCGTTGTGAGACAGGCCGTGGTGTGACCTTTATGAGACACACCGCGGCTGCGGCCTAAAAACCAGGTGCGGTTATCCACCTGTGGACACTGCCAAAAAGATCAATGGGCAGAGTCATTTAAACCCTCCTTCTGAATCTAAACCCGAAAAGCTTTCCACAGTGCCGTTCCCTAAAACGGCCTTCAGGGGCTGGCGTGTCGCCGAGCCCGTTATACACTGATTTTAAATGATGATTCGAAGCGGTTGGTAAGCTCCAGGCAGGTTTGACTGCGTTAAGTCTGGTAGTGGTTCAACGGTCATCACGGTTGGTGGTTCCGGCTGTTGCGTGTGTTCTCCTTGTGTCTCGTTGACGAAGTTGGTTCGCATTCACTCCGGTCAAGAAGGTGCTGCATGAGCCTCATGGAATTGGAAGTCGAGCGTCAGTCGAACCCGGTCGATATGATCGAGTACGTCGCCGCCAATAACGACTGGTCTTTCGAGCGGTCGGGTGACGACGAAATTGCGATGACGGTTGAAGGGAAGTGGGCCGACTACCACGTTTCCTTTTCCTGGATGGAAGAGTTCGAGGCGCTGCACCTTGGCTGCGCCTTCGACGTCAAGGTTCCCGAACAGCGCGTTAACGAGGTCACCAAGCTCTTGGCCGCGATCAACGGCCAGGTCCTGATGGGACACTTCGATCTTTGGCGCCAGGAAGATGTCATCATCTTCCGTCAGTCGCTGCTGCTTGCCGGCGGTGCGGAGCCGACCAATCGACAGGTCGAGGTTTTGCTCGCTAGTGCGCTCGATACCTGTGAGGCGTACTATCAAGCGTTCCAGTTCGTGATCTGGTCGGGCATGGAGGCGAACCGCGCCATGGAAGCGGTTCTCTTCGAAACCGTCGGCGAGGCGTAAATGTCATCCGCATCTTCAGGTCCTATCGTTCTTATCGGTGCCGGCAATATGGGGGGCGCAATGCTCTCTGGCTGGCTGAAGAGCGGAGTGGCCGGTTCTTCCATCGTCGTCATCGATCCCGGTCCGTCCGAGCAGATGATGAAAACAATCAACGATGCCGGCGTAACGCACGTTACCTCGGCTCCTGCCGGGCTGACGGCAGGCGTTCTCTTTCTGGCGGTCAAGCCACAGGTGATGGATGCCGTGCTGCCTCCGGTCAAGGGAACGGTGGGATCAGAAACCGTCGTTGTGTCGGTCGCCGCCGGGAAGACGCTGTTGTTTCTTGAAAAGCATCTCGGTGAGGCTGCGATGGTGCGCGCTATGCCGAACACCCCGGCCATGGTCGGTCGTGGTGTTACGGGTGCGTTTGCCAATGCCCGCGTCACCGATGCGCAGCGTGAGCACGTCCATTCTCTCTTGCGTGTATCCGGTCCGGTAGAATGGGTTCCAACCGAAGCCGACATCGATGCCGTTACGGCGCTGTCGGGAAGCGGACCGGCTTATGTGTTTTATCTCGTCGAGTGTATGGCAGAGGCAGGCCGTAAACTTGGCTTGCAGGCGGACCTTGCCATGCGTCTTGCACGGGAAACGGTCGCGGGGGCTGGTGAGCTTTTGCACCAGTCCCCCGACGACGCCTCGCGGCTGCGGCAGAACGTGACATCGCCGGGCGGCACGACCGCCGCCGCGCTTTCGGTCCTGATGGCCGAGGACGCGATGCAGCCTCTTTTCGACAAGGCCCTCGCGGCAGCGCGCAGGCGCGCCGAAGAGCTTGCCGGCTGAGGACAACCTGTATGGCTGACGAAATCACCTATGCCGACTTCGAGCGTGTCGACATTCGTGTCGGTACGATCGTCGAGGCAAGTCCGTTTCCGGAGGCGCGAAAGCCGGCCTTCAAGCTGCTGATCGACTTCGGGCCAGAGATCGGTCTCAAGAAGTCGTCGGCCCAGATTACGGTTCACTATACGCCCGAGAGCCTTGTCGGTCGGCAGGTTCTCGGCGTGGTGAACTTTCCGCCACGGCAGATCGGCCCGGTCCGCTCGGAAGTCCTGACCTTGGGCTTCGAGGATGAGGCGGGAGCGATCGTTCTTGCAGGAACCGACAAGCCCGTACCGAACGGCAAGAAGCTGATGTGATCAGTGGATCTCGCGCGACAGCGGATCGGTCAGCGAGAAATCGTGGAATACGGCTTCGAAGCCGGCGCGTTGCGGCGAGCAGAATACCGGCCCGACGGCAACCTTTGCATACGCCGGATCGAACCACGCAAGGCGTGCCATGCGCCAATCTTCCATGCGGTCCGTTCTGTATTGAATGAACAGCGCATCGCCATTGCGTGTCACCCGCACGCCCATGCGCTCGAATGTGTGGTCGAGCCGAAAGGCTGACCAATCGGAATTGCCGTTGGTCACGACGACGCTGAAATGCATGGCGCCATCGGTATATTCGATCCCGCATTTCATCCAATGCGTGGCATCAGCCCGTACCATGAGGCCAGCCTGATCGTAGAGTTCCTGGTAGCGTCCCGAGAAGGAAACCTCGGCGGTGAAGTCGCCTTGTCGCGACCGGTGCAGGAAATGTCCGTCGTCGCGGTGGAAGCCGTAATATGTCCCCTGCCAGAAATCGGTCTTGGGTCCCGACCAGACATGCAAATCCCCGCCGCGCATCTCGAAGCGAGGCGGCGGGTTCAGCCATGTCATTGAGCTCGTGTCCATCGTCATCTTTTCCTCACGCGGGCAGGCGGACGGTCGCCCGAAGGCCACCCAGAGGGCTGTCGCCAAGCGTGACGTTGCCGCCGTGGCTTCGTGCGATGTCGCGAGCGATTGCGAGGCCCAGGCCGGTGCCCGAGGCATCGAGATTTCGGGCTTCGTCGAGCCGGAAGAACGGCTTGAAGACGTCCTCGCGGTTCCTTTCTGGAATCCCCGGGCCGTCATCGTCAAAGGTGATCGTCAGCCACTTGGCGCTGTGCCTGGCGTTGATGTCGAGCGTGTTGGCGTAGCGGCGGGCATTTGAGGCTAGGTTGGTCACAAGGCGCGTGAAGGCGTTCGGGCGCACCAAGATCTCGTCGTCTCCGTCGATCGAGTATGTAAGCTTCTTGCCGTCGTGAAGTTCGAAGTCTGCCGCCACTCGTGCGAAGAGCTCGCTGAGCTTCAGGTCGCCAACGTCCTCTTCGACCTCGCTTCGGGCAAACGCCATGTAGGCCTCGAGCATCGACTGCATATCGTTGACGTCGTCGTTCAGGCCGTGAAGCTCCGGATTTTCGCCGGCCAGTGCCAGCTGCAGCTTGAAGCGGGTCAGGATCGTGCGCAGATCGTGGCTCACTCCGGTCAGCATCGCCGTGCGTTGCTCGATCTGTCGCTCGATGCGCTCGCGCATCAGAATGAAGGCAAGGCCCGCACGACGAACCTCATCTGCGCCACGCGGGTGGAAGTTGTCGGCCTTCTGCCCCTTGCCGAAGTTTTCGGCGGCGTTGGCCAGCGCTAGGATCGGGCGGATCTGCCCGCGCAGGAAGAGGATCGATATGCCAATCAGGACCAGCGAGGCGCCAACCATCCACACAATGAAGATGTGAGTGTTGGAGGCATAGGTCGAGCTGCGCCGTGCCAATACGCGAAGGATCTTGTCTTCCAGCTTGATGCGGATCTCGACGAGGCTGGAGTCGCCGAGCGTGTCGATCCAGAAGGGGCGCTTGATCTGATCGCTGATCTCGTCGCTCAGGATACCGTCCAGGATGGAGAAGAAGGGCTTTGTGCGTGGCGATGGCAGATCGCCGTCCGGTTCGATCGAGATCTGCAAGTTCATCTGATCGCGTGCGATACGGGTGACTTCGCTAAAGTCCGTATCTTGCGGATAAGTCTCGATGATCTGGATGATGGCCGCTATGTCGCGCGTGACGGCGGCTGAAAGGCGTTGGGTCACCATCTGCCAGTGGCGCTCCATGAATACGGCGGCGACAACAGACTGCAGGAGCACCATGGGGATAATGATGATCAGCAGCGAGCGGACGTACAGGCCCGTCGGCAGATAGAGCCGAAATCTGCGCAGCATCCACCGCCAGCCGCGGGCGGGCGAGCGGTCGTCGCGCCGAAGAGAGTCGAATGTCACCATTTGGCCGCTGGTCCTGGGGTTGCGACTGTCAATCGATGCTCAATCGGTATCCTATACCACGAACCGTCTGCAGCCAGACCGGATTTGCGGGATCGTCCTCGATCTTGCGTCTCAGGCGATTGATCTGCACATCGATGGTGCGCTCACCGACATCAACATCGTTGCCGATAAGCTCGTGTCGCGGAATGGTATCGCCGGCGCGTTTGGCGAACAGCAGCATGATTTCCTGCTCGCGATCCGTCAGCCGGACGACTTCGGACGCCTTCTTCAGCTCCTTGCGTGTGAGCGAGAAGGTATATGGTCCGAACATCACCTGTTCGATTTTCGGCGCATCGTTCGAGACATTGCGGCGCAGGATGTTGTTGACGCGCAGCACGAGCTCGCGTGGGTCGAAGGGCTTGGCCAGATAATCGTCGGCGCCTGCCTCGAGGCCCTCAATGCGGCTGCCTGACTCCGCCAGCGCCGTGAGCATGATGATTGGCACGTTCTTGATCGTGCGCAGACCCCTGGTCACTTCGATCCCGGACTCACCCGGCATCATGACGTCCATGATGATGAGGTCGAAATCCAAGCCGGCAAGCTTGCGTTGAGCTTCCGCGCCATCCGCGGCCACGGTCACCCGGAAGCCGTTCTCGGTCAAATAGCGGTTGAGCAGGGCGCGGATACGCGTGTCGTCATCCACAACAAGCAAGTGCGCAGCGTCGTCCGAAATCACTGTCTTTGTCGCCATTCAATCCGCTCTCGAGTTTGGTCTATTCCGCATACCTCTGAGGAAGGCCTTTATGCCTTCCCGTACCTCCGGAGAAGCCCCGTCGAATGCTCTCTCAATACGGCGCGATTGCGGCTCCGCCAGAGCAAGAGCAAGCTCGCGCCCCATCTTGGTAGGATAGAGCTTGCGCTGCCGCCTGTCTTCAGGCCCCGCAATCTGTCGAATATACCCCGAATCAATGAGTTGTTTGAGCACTCTTGCAAGACTCTGCTTGGTTATCTTCAACGTATCCAGCAGATCGGCAACCGTCATGCCCGGGTTGCGGTTAACAAAGTGAACGACACGGTGGTGCGCGCGCCCGAAGCCGATCTCTGCCAGGATGGCGTCAGGATCCGAAACGAAGTCACGATAGGAGAAGAACAGAAGCTCGATGATCTCAAAATCGATGGTTTCTGTGTTTTCCATCGGCATTTTCAGCAGTTCGGGCTTGCCCGCCTTTGGGCTCGTCTGGCGTGCCAATTTGGCATTTCCTTTCTTGTTGCGCACCTCGCGGGAAGCTCAGATAAAAATATGCCAGCATTTGACGTATCTTTGCGCCGTTGCTTGCTTCCCCCACGCGTCGCGAAGCCGGAAGGGGATGCCGTTTCCACCGGAAATTTGGCCCCACTTCGCAAACTTCACCACAATGCGTAATTTTCCCCTTTGTCAGTGGATAAAACGTATCGGGGATAACAATCAACAACAATGGCGTACGGGCAGCGGAGGAGAGCGAACGGCTGCGGTGCGTTCGTTCAGTGGAAAAACGCAAAGATCCACGTGTCGACCTATGGGTTTCACGCCGCAAACCTGGTGTTCATGGGAGAACACGGCTGGGCTGTGACGGAAATCGGGCCACACCGGTTTATGCCGGCGACGATCAGCGAAACACTGATGAGCGACTATGTAAGAGAGATAGATCGCGTGGCCGCTGCCGCCGACTATCCTCCAGCAAAGGACAGCGACCGGGTTCCCAGGGAGCCTCGGCCGCTTCTCGATGGGCTATCTATCGTGCGCGGGCGGCTACCGCTCCTACGATCGTCGACAGGATGCCGCCGCCGATCAGGCCGCCGATACCGTCGGCAATCAAACCGGTCATTGCAGCTTCGCCGCCGACCATGCTGAGCAGCATGCCACCGCCGATGCCACCGATCGCGCCGGCGATCGTCCGGGCGACGGTATTGATTGCAACCTGCTTCAACGCGCCGCTTGCGACATTGCCGCCGACTGCACCCGCTATTACCTGTGTGATGATGGGCAATAAGGCTTCCACGATTTCCCTCCTTCGCGTTTCCTCAAACGCCACTGCCGGCTGCGCGATCCGAAAGGATAGCCAGCCCTACAGGCGATCCGACCTCCGACCGGGAGCAGGGGATATCGTCTGAATTTCAGTATTTTATCATGATTGAATATTTAGTGGAATGGAGAGCAACCCACGCGTGAAAGTTTTCCACGCTGTCTGCGCAAAAAAAGGCGCCCGCGGGGCGCCTTTTCCATGTTGTGCGTTACAATCAGTTGTAGACGTAAACGATGCGGCGGCTGCCGGGGTCCACAAGGACCGGTCGATCGTTGATTCGGACATACCGATACTGATAGTCCGGAATTTCCTGGAACGTCACATCAGCCGGCACGGAAGCACCCACGACGACATCGCCACCGAGGCGCACGGTCTGTGCCGGATTGGTCTGGACATAGGTCGTGACGGTTTCAGGTGGGGTAACGGCGTCGACGGAGCCAACCGGTCCAAGCAACTCGTCGCCCGGTGCCGGCTCAGGAGCGACGCTTGCCGTCGTCTCATAGGTCACGACGGGAACGCCTAGATCGGACTGGTGCTGCTCGACGACGACGGTGCTGCCACCCTGTTCGACCTGCAGATACTGAGCATAGACCCAGCCACGCACGCCGTTGACGTCAACACGGCACCAGCGGCTTCCCTGGATGCAACCATCCAGCATTGCCTGCGAGCCGCGCGTCGCGATTCCGATTGAGGGATATTGCGGACCGGGGCCTGCGCGAACGTTCAGATCGTTGATGGCCGTGGCAACCATGTCCGCCTGGGCAAGACCGGCGCTTCCCACGACGATCGCGCCAGCCAGGAACAGATTTCGCTTCAAGGTCATCTCGTTTCTCCTTGTCTTAATACAGGCAAGTAACGTTGGGGTGCAGACGATGTTCCGCCGCCTTCGCTTTCGCCGGTAAACGATTGTATCGACGTGTTAAATTCGAACGTGGCTGGTGATCGAACCCTGAAGCCAGACTGTGTTCACTAAATCGCGGGCTGCGCACGGTGTGATTTCGGACTATAGGAACCCGGGACAAAGACAAGCGAGGCACTCATGGGCATGCTCCAGGCCGGCATTATTCCGGTGACACCATTTCAGCAGAACTGCACGATCCTCTTCGACCCGGAGACCAAGGAAGGCGTCGTTGTCGATCCCGGCGGCGATGTCCCGGCGATCCTCGAGGCCATCACGGCGAACGGGTTCGACATCAAGGAAATCTGGCTGACACATGGCCATCTCGACCACGCAGGTGGAGCTAGGGAGCTCAAGGAAGCCCTTAACATCGATATCGTCGGTCCGCACGAGGACGATCTTCCCTTGCTGCAGCGGATCGAGACCCAGGCGCAAAAGTATGGCATCCCGTCGGGCATGCAGAATGTCGTTCCGGATCGTTGGCTGAAGGATGGCGACAAGGTCTCGTTTGGCACGCACGAGTTCGAGGTGTACCACACACCAGGCCACGCGCCCGGCCATGTCATCTACTTCAATCGCGCACAGAATTTTGCCCATCTGGGCGATGTGCTTTTCAACGGCTCGATCGGTCGGACGGATCTACCCGGGGGCAATCACCAGCAATTGCTCGATTCGATCCGCGACAAGGTCTTGCCGCTGGGCGATGACGTCGGCTTCATTTGCGGACACGGGCCGGGCAGCCGGATCGGCGACGAGCGACGGAGCAATCCCTTCCTGCAAGGGATCTGAGCACCCAAAACAAAAGCGCCGCTGAGAGGCGGCGCTTCGTGTTTGATTGCGCGTTCAGGCGATTAGCCGGCGTTGCAGAAGTGGCTGCGGCCATCGTTGCCGATAAATGTGCCGCTGCGCGGGTCAAACGACCGGTAGCGATAGGAGCAGTAGCGTTCCCACTGCGGAGTCCAGGGCTCGATGTCGGCGGCAACCGGACGATAGTAGCGGGGCGGGGGAGCGCGATAGACCGGAACGGCTTCGTATTCCGGGTCGTAGGGCGGGTCGATGTAGCGCGGCTCATCATAACGCGGCGCGCTTGCAATGGCTGAACCCACAATCAGACCCGTTGCAAGGCCGACGGCGCCACCGACAAGCGCATCATCGCCATGGTGGTGACGGTGCCAGTCACCAGCCGACGCGACCCCGATCGATGATACTGCGAGGGCAGCAGCGGTTGCCGTCATAAGGAGCGTCTTCGCAAGCCTGTTCATTTGTATTTCCCTGTTTTAACCGATACCGGTTCTGCACCTTGATGATGGCAAGGTAAGGGCCGCGATCTGAATGCAGGCTGAATGACAAAACCCGGCATCGCTGCCGGGCTTCAACTCGAATTGACAGCGTTGGCTAGAGGCTCAGCCTGCGATCTGCAGGTTGACAGCCTTGGGGCCCTTGCCGCGGCGGTCCGGCTCCGTGTCGAAGCTAACCTTCTGATTCTCCGTCAGTCCGGCCAAGCCAGAAGCCTGAACGGCAGAAATGTGTACAAAGATGTCCGCGCCGCCCTTGTCCGGCTTGATAAAGCCAAAACCTTTGTCGGTGTTGAAGAATTTTACTGTGCCAGTCTCGGCCATGCGTCAGGTCCTTTTATCTCTGCCCGCCATCCACACGGGCAGCATCACTGATATTGCCTCCTCACGGAGACGTTAGCAGGCAATTATTGAAATGTGAGAAAAAGGTCCCCTCTAGCACAACCAAACTCACCACGGGACTGACGCCCGCTTTCTCGGAATTGGTTGACCGGAATTTTAGCGTCTCCGGCGCGCACATTCTCAAGGACTTCCCATGCTCGCAAAATGCCCGAACACGGTGAGAGTGCTGCGATTATTAAATTTTGGCAAGCAAAAGTTTTTTAACGCGTCTGTGCTGAAAGGCACCTATAGGAGGCATTTTTGCACGCCCAGAGCAAAATTTTGGTCGTTAGCCGCCGCCGAGCAACGCTTTATATCGTTGGCAATATAGTTTGGGAGCAGATTTTGCCAAAAATGCAACGCTAACGCGACTACGCAAAGGCTAAAGTTTTTTTCTTTTCCGGGCGTTCAACCCAAGTTTGGGCTCGGTTTCAACCTCTCCGAAGCTCGACGGCGCGTAATTTCGGGCACCACCTCAACCAGAAGCATGGCGGTGAACATTAGCGCGCAGCCGGCGTAGCCGAGCGGCGGCATGGTTTCGCCCAGCAGCAGAGCGCCGAGCGAGGCGCCGAAGAGTGCTTCAGATGACAGGAAGATCGCTGCCTGCGACGAGGTCGTGTAGCGCTGGCCGATGACCTGCAGCGAGAAGGCGACACCGGACGAGAATATCCCGACGTAGAGGATCTCGGGGGCTGCCGCCCAGACCGCTGCCCAACTGATCGGTTCCGCGACGATGGCAACGACGAGCGCGCAGGCCCCGGTCACCGCAAACTGGGCGGTCGAAAGGGTAAGCGGGCGCCCGGTTTCGGACACTGTGATGCCGGCCAGGGTGATCTGCCCGGCCCAGAAGACCGCGCAGACGACCGTGAGCAGATCACCGGTCGTCAGTGCCGAGAGTTGGCCACCGGACAACATGTAGATGCCGGAAACGGCCATGATCGCGCCGGGCCAGATGATCCAGTGCGGGGAGCGGCGCAGGAAGACGACAGCGATCAGGGGGACGATCACGACGTAGAGGCCGGTGATGAAGCTCGAATTCGTCACGGTCGTCGTCTGCAGGCCGATCTGCTGGGTGGCGGCGCCACCGAATAGCGCAAGACCCGTCAGCAGATAGAGCTTGAGATGGCGCGGCGCGGTCTTTACCCGCGCCTTGCGGGCTTCGAAGAGCATGAACGGCAGGACCGCGACTGCGGCAATCACGAAGCGCAGGCCAATGAACCAGAACGGACCGATTGCCTTCATTGCCGTCGACTGCGCGACAAAGCCGCCGCCCCAGATGGCAGCTGCAAGCAATAGAAGGAGGTTCGCCTGAATGCGCGTCATGTCGTCCTCGGTGCGGGAGAGTATGGGCGAGCGTTAGCAGTTGCCTTTGGTTTGGGCAAGGGTGAAGAATGTCGCCACTGGGTAAGCGCCTGAGAGCAAACGGATGGCAACGAAAACGGTTTCATCGGCGGACGAAAAGGCTGCGCCGCGACAACAGCGCCATGATGCGCCAGCGGGGTATTGCGGCAACTCGCTCACGCGAAAGCTCGGCCTGAGGGAAGGGCAGGCGGCGCTGCTGATCGGTGTACCCGAGATCGCCGAGATACAATCCTTTGAGCATTTCTCCTCCGTTACGAAAGCTTTGCCATCAATGATTGAGCGTCGCTTCGACTACGTGCATGTTTTCGAAGCCCGCCGGGTAGTCCTGGAAGGTATTGCCCGGGCTGTATCGGGCGCTCTCAAGCCCGACGGGATGCTTTGGATTTCCTGGCCCAAGAAGGCGGCGCGGGTGCCGACCACAGTCACCGAAGACGTTCTGCGATCGATATTCGTGCCTTTGGGGCTGGTTGACGTCAAAGTCTGCGCTGTCGATGAGACATGGTCCGCCCTGAAGTTTATGTTTCGAAAGGAACTGCGCGCCGGCCTCTAGGCTTAGTGTCAACCATTGTTTACCGGCGCCCGCGACACTCTTAGCAAGGCACCATCGTCTTCATCCGTGAGGAGCAGCAGGGCGCCGTCGGGTGCGACGATCACATCACGCATGCGGCCATAGGAGCCGTCGAAAATCCGCTCCTCGGCGACGAAAGCTCCGCCTTCATCGCGCTGCATTCGCGACAGCAGCTGGAACTTCAGCGCAGCAACGAGAAAGTTGCCGTCCCATTCGGGAAACATCTTGCCGCGATAAATGGCCAATGCTCCCGGCGCGATCGACGGGTCCCAATAATAAAGCGGTTGCTCAAGCCCTTCCTTGGCTGTGCCTTCGCCGATCTCGGCGCCCGAATAGTCGCGTCCGTAGGTTATGATCGGCCAGCCGTAGTTTTTGCCGGGCTCGATGTAGTTGATTTCGTCACCGCCGCGGGCGCCGTGCTCCGCCGTGTAGAGCTTGCCGTCTGCGGCATCGAAGGCGATGCCCTGCGGATTGCGATGGCCCTTCGACCAGACCTCCGGAAGCGCCTTGCCGCCGTCCTTGAAGGGATTGTCGGTGGGAATGCTGCCATCGGCGTTGATGTGGATGATGGAGCCGGCATCGTCCTTCCAATCCTGGGCACGATCCCTGTCACCACGGTCACCGACACTGATGAACAGCGAGCCGTCCTTGCCGAACGCTATGCGGGAGCCGTACTGGATGTTGCCGCCGGTGAAGCGCTTCATCGTGAAGATGGATTTGACGTCGTTCAGCCTTGTTCCGTCATTTGACAGCGTGGCGCTGAATACCTCGGTGCCGGAGCCGCCCCTGGCCCTGGTCGCGGCCGTGAGGAATATCTGGCGGCTTGTTGCAAAATCAGGCGCGATCGCAACGTCCATCAGACCACCTTGCCCCCGGGCGCTGACTTCAGGGACGCCGGCGATGGGGGCAGAGAGCTTGCCGTCGCGTATGATGCGCAGCCGTCCCGGTCGTTCGGTAACGAGATAGGAACCATCAGGGAGCACCTCCACGGCCCAGGGGTGCTCGAGGCCTGTTGCAATGGTGTCGACTTGAACCTCGACCGTCTTCGTCTTGACGATGTCGGCAGAAAAGCTTGGGGAGGCGGCCAATGCCGCGGTTGCGAGAAAGAAGCCGAATGGAAGCCGTGCAAGTGTCGTCATGGTCTGTCCCAATGCCTGTCGTCTGGTCAACGTGGAGCGTCGTCCACCGGCTTCAACCTCATTCGCGTGGGATAACGGCTTTGTGTTTGCCGATGGCGAGGCGACGATCGGTCGCGGGTAGACGAGTGGGGACCTCTGCTTCGGTGGCGAGATCCGCCCACGGTCAAGGCCTGGTGTCTTCGCTACGAAGTTCGGCGGCAAAGGAGTGCTGCGAGAGAATTTGCGACAGTTCGGCCTTGGCCTTGATATAGAGCCCGCCGGCGATCAGCACCGTTCCGTAAAGCGCAAGAGCGGCGATGCTAACGACAATTGCCTTCTCGATGACGGAGAGACGGGGCAGGCGCATACGGTTTTCCTGCGCTGTATTCGCGTCGTAAGCGGTTGCCGCCGCCGTCGCCATGGCGAGCTCGATATAGGTCGGAAGCGGGCCGAATTCGTCCGCCTCGTGGTTTCGAACTCTGGGTCCCGAATTCACGGGCGTCATTGGCTGGCTCCGGCAAAGACGCCGTGTAGTCGCCGGCGCCAGATGGCCAGCCCGCATGTCGCGACCAGTGCGGCTAGAAGCATAAGGCTGCCGCGGGTGATCCGTTCGTCAGCGCCTGTCGCCCTTTGCGGCAGCTTTACCGACACGGAGTTCTGTGCGCCAAGCCCCACTGCCTTTACCGTTGGCGCGGCTGCCATTTGCGATGTGGCTGACTGTGCGGACACCTGCTGGCTTTCTTCGGCGTAGACCGTCGTTACCAGCCCGAAGGTCATAAGGATCGACGCAGCGAAAGCCACAACTGCAACCAGTAGTGAGATGGATACGCGACGGGCGCGAAGGCGCCTGATGACAAACTCGTCTTCCAGAAACATGGGTATGCCCTCAATAACCAATGCCGGATGCAACAAAATGGGGCTTCGATCTCGGCGTGCTCGCGACCGAATTGCGGCAGGCCGCGGCATTTGTTGCGACCAATTCGTGGCAAGGGCCAAAAGTGCCGAGGATTTTGATTTCCGGGCGTAAATCGCAACTCTCTTCAGAAACTGATTCAAGCACTTCGCAAAATGATTCAGCCAGCCAAACGCGCGAGCTCGCGAATCAGGACGCTGGGTCAGGCGATTGATCACGAAGAATCATTGGCACCATCACGCCTTTGCGCTTGAAATGCCTGCCTACATTGGACATAGAGCTTAGCGCAGAATTCCGGTCCCGGCTTTTCTGCCCAAATCAACCGTATAGGACCGATATCATGGCCTTTCTTGCCGATGCTCTTTCCCGTGTGAAGCCTTCAGCCACCATCGCCGTTTCCCAGAAAGCGCGCGAGCTGAAAGCAAAAGGACGCGATGTGATCGGCCTCGGCGCCGGCGAGCCGGATTTCGATACGCCTGATAATATCAAGAAGGCTGCCATCGACGCGATCAACCGCGGCGAGACGAAGTACACGCCGGTCTCCGGTATCCCTGAACTCCGCAAGGCGATCGCCGCGAAGTTCAAGCGCGAGAACGGCCTGGAATATTCGTGGGAGCAGACGATCGTCGGCACCGGCGGCAAGCAGATCCTTTTCAACGCCTTCATGGCGACGCTGAACCCGGGTGATGAAGTCGTCATCCCGGCGCCGTACTGGGTATCCTATCCGGAAATGGTCTCGCTGTGCGGCGGTACGCCCGTCATCGTTTCGGCGACGCAGGAAAACAACTTCAAGCTCCAGGCCGCCGACCTCGACAAGGCGATCACGCCGAAGACGAAGTGGTTCATCTTCAACTCGCCGTCCAACCCGTCGGGTGCTGCCTATACGCATGACGAACTGAAGGCCCTGACGGACGTGCTGCTGAAGCATCCGCATGTCTGGGTGCTGACGGACGACATGTACGAGCACCTGACCTATGGCGACTTCAAGTTCGTCACGCCTGTCGAAGTCGAGCCGAAGCTCTACGACCGCACGCTGACCATGAACGGTGTTTCGAAGGCTTACGCGATGACCGGCTGGCGTATCGGCTACGCAGCAGGCCCGATCCAGCTGATCAAGGCCATGGATATGATTCAGGGCCAGCAGACCTCAGGTGCGACCTCGATCGCCCAGTGGGCTGCCGTCGAAGCGCTGAACGGTACGCAGGATTTCATTCCCGCGAACAAGAAGATCTTCGAAGGCCGCCGCGACCTCGTCGTGTCGATGCTGAACCAGGCAAAGGGCATCACGTGCCCGTCGCCGGAAGGCGCCTTCTACGTCTATCCGTCCTGCGCCGGCCTGATCGGCAAGACCGCGCCGTCGGGCAAGGTGATCGAGACCGACGAAGACTTCGTTTCTGAACTGTTGGAGAGCGAAGGCGTTGCCGTCGTTCATGGCTCGGCATTCGGCCTCGGCCCGAACTTCCGCATCTCCTACGCGACGTCGGAAGCGTTGCTCGAGGAAGCCTGCAAGCGCATCCAGCGCTTCTGCGGCGCCTGCAAATAGTCAGAACTATCTCGAAACAAAAGCCCGCCGGAGACGGCGGCGCCGGAGACGGCGGGCTTATACATTGCGAGGCCGGTGCATCGGTTATGATGCACCGGCCTCGCAATGTATAAGCAACGGTGTTAGGCGTCAATCACCGTTGCTTTTTGTTTGCAGGATTGGAGTTGGCGGTGTCAGAGATCCAGCGCCGACAGCATCAGGAACGTTACAAAAAGGATGAAGTGCGTCATGCCTTCGATGGCGTTGGTCTCACCGTCGTTGAGGTTGATGGCCGCCGCAATCAGCGTAATCGCCACCATCACGGTCTGCACCGGCGTCATCGCCATGATGAACGGTTGGCCGGTGTAAAGGGCAATGGCCTCCATGACCGGAACCGTGAGGATGACGGTCGATAGCGACGCGCCCATGGCGATGTTCACGGTCGCTTGCATGCGGTTTCGCAGCGCCGCGCGAAGGGCCGTCAAGATCTCGGGCGACGCCGAGATCGCTGCGACAACGATGGCGGTCAGGACAACGGGAGCGCCAGAAATCCGCAGGCCTTCCGTCATGAAGGTCGACATGAATTCCGCGAGCAGGCCGATGATGACGACCCCAACCAGGATGGTGGTGATCGACGCGGTCGTGGAGTCTTCGATCGAGTGCTCATCCGGATCGCCTTTCCGCTCGCTGCGAGGATAGGCGTAGCTGAAGAAGTAACTGTGCTGACCGACCTGCATGCGCAGGAAGAGTGCGTAGAGGGCGATCATCGCCAGGATGGTGAAGGCGGAGTAGTAGTGCCACTTTTCCGCCGGCACGAATTCCGGAACGATCATCGAGATACCCATGGCGGTCAGGATCATCACGCCGTAGGTCTTGCCCGAGTTGTCGTTGTACGGCTGCTCGCCGTGCTTCAAGCCGCCGAGCAGCGCGGCGAGGCCGAGTATGCCGTTGATGTCGAGCATCAGGGCTGAATAGATCGTGTCGCGCACGAGCGTCGGAGAGCTTTCGCCGGTCATCATGATCGCGAGGATGATCACTTCCACTGCAACTGCCGACAGCGTCAGGATCATCGTGCCGTAAGGGTCGCCGACCTTGATCGCGAGAATCTCCGCATGGTGGGCGACACGGATTGAGGCAAGGACGATGGTGGCGACGAGCCCGGCAGCGGCGATCAGCGATATCTCACGCCCCATTTCAAGAAATGCATGTTCCGACACATAGGCGATAGCCGCGACGCCTATCGCCAACACCAGGAACGTTTCGTCTTTCAGCCGCGACGCGATTTTCACGGAAAGCTCCGAGTTCGATTCATCCGACAAGTCTAAAACGATGATTTTGCATGGCAAGCTAGTGAGCGGAGGGAGTAAGTTTGCAGTCTTGAGAATTTAATGGAATACTAACGCATCGGTCAGCCGGAAGCATATCGCGGCGCCCTCTCGTTTCCTCCAACGCGGCCCGCGCACTGGATGCCATCCGGTCAGTATTCGAGCGCGAAACAAGAAGAAGAGGAGTGAGAGGCATGGTCAAGGTGGTCTACGAGGTCGTTCCTCACGACGGAGGCTGGGCCTACCGGTTGGGCGGTGTCTACTCCGAAGCATTCCCGACACACTCCGAAGCGCTTGAGGCAGCCCGTATCGTTGCAGCTGAACAGCAGGTTGGCGGTGATTCCGCCGAGATCAGCTGGCAGGATGACAAAGGTAAATGGCATGAGGAGTATGCCGAAGGCGGAGACCGGCCGGAGACTGAGGTTGTCGACGGCACCTGGAAAAGCCATTCCAGCGAAGCCTCGCCGCGCGCATGAGCACAGGGGTCATCATCCATGTGATGATCAACCCCGGCGTTTATGCGCAGTTCCCTTGGTGTAATTCAACAGGCCGTCTACCAGCGCGTCGAACGTGACGCGGTAGCGGCGTGCCGTTTTGATCCCTTCGTGCATGACGACCCACGTGTCGAGGGGTATCCGGAAAAGTTCGGGCAGAACCGGCAACAGATCTGGGTCCTGCGCGGCGATGCCCATCTGGCAGATTCCAATCCCCAGACCCGCACGAATGGCCGAGATTTGCGCGAGCGGGTTGTCGCTCTTGAACGCAAAGACGAGATTGTCTGGCAATGGAAAGCGCGCCATCATGGTCCTGATATAGGCTGTCTGCCGGTCGAAGCCGACGAGGCGATGTCGTGCGAGGTCGGCCATCCCCAGTGGTGCGCCGTGTTGCGCCAGGTAGCGCCGGTGGGCGTGAAAGCCGAGCGGTATCTCTCCGATGCGGCGGCCGATAAGTTGATCCTGGGTCGGCTCTGCCATCCGGACGGCAATATCCGCCTCCCGATTGAGAAGGTCCTCGATCGCGTCGGACGCCGAAAGCTCGATGTTGAGATCGGGATGGGCAGCCATCAGCGGTGCAAGGATGGGAGGCAGTACCTCGACGCCGATGACCTCGCTGGCGCTTATCCGGACGGTGCCGGCAACCTGCTCTCGATGTCCCGAGGCAGTTCGCAGCAGGGCGGCGGATGTCGCTGCGAGCGTTTGGGCATAGGGTTTCAGTTCAAGGGCTGCATCGGTTGGCAAGAGACCGTTCGGCGAGCGGACGAAGAGTTGCGAGCCGATTGAATTCTCGAGCGCATCGATGTGCCGTCCGACGGTCGGCTGCGTCAGGCCGAGGTCACGTGCCGCCGCAGAAAGCGACCCGTGTTCCAGCACAGCCAATAGCGTCCGGTAGAAATGCCAGTCCGGTTCTCTCTTCATGCATTTATGTATATCTGCGACACGAGATTCGTCAATTTCGTTTATCCGAAAATGCCCGCATGATTGGCTCAGTTCAAATTGACGGAGATCATCATGACTGGGCAGAACGGACAGGTTGCTCTGGTACTGGGTGCAACAGGCGGGATCGGAGGGGAGGTCGCTCGGAAGCTCGCCGCGTGCGGTTGGCATGTGAGGGCGCTGAACCGCGATGCAGCGAAGGCTCGCGCGAAAGCGCCCGACTTCGAGTGGGTCCAAGGCGACGCGATGAACGCCGAGGATCTCGTGACCGGGGCGCGCGGCGTCAGCCTTATCATTCATGCTGTCAATCCGCCGGGCTACCGCGATTGGGAAAAGCTCGTTCTCCCGATGCTCGACAACACCATCGCCGCTGCACATTCGGTTGGTGCGCGCATCGTTCTGCCGGGCACGGTCTATAATTTCGGACCGGATGCCTTTCCGGTTCTTCGGGAGGATAGTCCACAGCAGCCCGTGACGATGAAGGGAGCGATCCGCGCCGAAATGGAACGGCGACTGGAGATTGCCTCGCGCAGTGGCGCGCGCGTCATCATCGTTCGGGCCGGCGACTACTTCGGGCCGGGGGCTGCCAACAGCTGGTTTTCGCAAGGCATGGTCACGCCGGGAAAGTCGGTCGAGGCCGTCAAGAACCCGGCCCGGCCGGGTGTCGGACACCAGTGGGCGTACCTGCCCGATGTTGCTGAGACGATGATCCGTCTGGTCGAGCGTGGTGATCGCCTTCCGCCCTTCGCCGTGTATCACATGGATGGCTTCTGGGATGCCGATGGCAGCCAGATGGCCGCTGCAATCAAGCGGGTTGTCGGCAGTAGGATAAAGACGCGGGCCTTCCCGTGGTGGATCGTGCCTCTGGCCGCCCCGTTCGTCACCTTCATGCGCGAGTTGAAGGAAATGCGGTACCTTTGGCGCGAGCCGCTGCGGATGTCGAACGAACGGTTGGTTGCCGAACTCGGCAGCGAGCCTCATACCCCGATCGACGACGCTGTTCGTAGCTCCCTGGTCGCACTCGGGTGTCTGGCGGCTGAGCCGAACGAACTCGAGGCTCGCGCGTCCGCGCAGGCGGTGTATTAGTGTTGTTTTTGCCTGCCTCGGCGAGGCTCCTACGGCGTGCCTATCCCTGCTGTAGTTCGGCAAGCGCAATGCGCGCGACTGCGAGGGGGCTTTGGGCCAGTTCCGTCGATCCGCCGCCCAGAAACCAGGCCGCCGACAAGCCGGAATAGGCGACTATCCATTGCAGCAGCCGTTTCGGCTCTAGGCCAGTTTCGGTCGCGACGATCCGGAGTTGCCTCTGCAGACGGCCCGGGGAAGTGACTGTCGGAAGATCTGGGTTGGCGAAGATGTTGGCGTAGTCGAAGCCACGCTCGCCGATGAGGCCTTTGGGGTCGATTGCCAGCCAGCAGTCCTCGCCGAAATCGAGGATGTTGCTGTGGTGAATGTCGCCGTGCAGGACCACGGGATCGCTGATATTTCCAAGCAGTATTCCAGCGATGTGGTTGCACTCGGCCAGAATGCCGTCATGGGCACGTGCTGCCGGCTCCAGGTCACGAAACCAGCGGGCCAGTGGAATGAGGTCCGGCAAAGGCTGTTCGCGTGGGGCGTGAAGTTCTGCGACGGTGCGGCACATGATGCGGGTCGCCGTATCGTCCGCGCCGTCCATTGCCATTCCCAACAGCGAGCGATGGCCCATTGCACGCTCGAGCAGAACTGCCTCGTTGTCGTGGGCGTAGACTTTCGCTGCCCCGATGCCACCCCACCATTGCATCAAAGCGCCGCCAGCCTGCTCGGCCTCGTCATTGGAGATTTTCAACATGGCGGGTTTGCCGTCCCGGAGAACGGGCAGGAGGTGGCTGGAATGAGTGATGATCGGTTCGCCGTCGACGGTCAGTCGCCAGCGCTTGATGTACGACTCGAACATGGCGCCATGTTAGCTAGGCGCTAGAAGAAGAAAATCCCGCCGAATGGCGGGATTCCGTTGGCACTTGATGGTTCAGGCGGCCTTTTCGATCACGGGATAGTCGATGTAACCCTTTGGTCCGCCGCCGTAGAAGGTGGCCTGCACGGGCGTATTCAGTGGCAGGTTCTTTTCCAGACGTCCCACGAGATCCGGATTGGCGATGAATGGCTTTCCGAAAGCGACGAGATCGGCGCGGCCGCTCTCGACGGCATCAATCGCCAGGTCCCGGTCGTAGCCGTTGTTGACCATCCACTTCGCCTTGCCGCCAGCCTTTTCATAGGCCTGGCGCAGAGCCTTATAGTCGAAGGCGGCGTTGGTGCCCTGCTTGAAGTCGCGGTCGCCGCCGGTCTGGCCTTCGATGACGTGAATATAGGCAAGATCATATTTCGCCAGGCCTTCGATGACATGGGTGAAGAGCGCTTGCGGGTTGGAGTCGTAGCTCTCGCCCGAAGGCGTGACAGGCGAAATGCGAATGGCTGTACGGCCTGCGCCGATTTCCTTGGTCACGGCGTCTACCACTTCGAAAGTGAAGCGGGCGCGGTTTTCGATCGAGCCACCATACTGATCGGTGCGGTCGTTGACGCCGTCGCGCAGGAACTGGTCGAGCAGGTAGCCATTTGCACCGTGAATTTCCACACCGTCAAAGCCAGCGTCGATCGCGGCGCGCGCAGCTTTGCGGTAATCCTCGATGATGCCCGGGATTTCCGAGGTTTGAAGGGCGCGCGGCTCGGAGGTATCGGCAAAGGCGCCAGTGCCATCGTCATTGACGAGGTACGTCTTGGCCTTGGCGATGCGGTTCGTCGAAGAGACGGGCTTGCCGCCGTTCGGCTGCAGCGTCGTATGCGAGATACGGCCGACATGCCACATCTGCACGACGATCTTGCCTCCTGCTGCGTGGACGGCATCCGTCACTCGCTTCCAGCCGTCGAGCGCTTCCTTCTTGTAAAGCCCGGGAACGTCCGCGTAACCCTGACCCTGATGTGTGATGGCCGTTGCCTCGGTGATGATGAGGCCGGCCGTCGCACGCTGGCGGTAGTATTCGACGTTCAGGTCGTTCGGAACGGCACCCGGCGAGCGGTTGCGCGTCAGCGGCGCCATCACGATATGGTTCTTGATGGCAATGTCGCCAACCTTTGTCGGTTCGAAAAGCTTGCTCATGAGAGTCCTTTCTTGGTGCGGGAGGATCACTCGGCCGAGGCCGAAGATGGGGGAGGAGGTTACGATGCGAGCCCAATTAGGGCCGCAGCCGCATACGCTACAGATCCTTCGAAAGTTGCTTGAGGAAAGCCGCGATGGTCTCCTCATTGCGCTTGTAGAAGATCCACTGGCCAACGCGTCTCGTCGTCACAAGCCCTGCTCTGTTCAGGGTCGCGAGATGCGCTGATACGGTCGACTGAGACAGGCCGCAGCGCTCAAACTGGCTGGCGCAGACGCCCATCTCAAACGGATGTTCCTGTGTGGAGAAATGCTCCTCAGGTTTCTTCAGCCAGTTCAGAATTTCCATCCGGGTCGGATGGGCGATCGCCTTCAGGATCTCGTCTTTTTCCATCGTCGTTCTTCGAATTATAAATCGTCCGTAGACGATATATGGATCGGCAACACTCGATATGCAAGACACGACGGCGTGATTTGCTGCTCTTTCGGATCTGGCTAAATTCTGGGCAAAAAAAGAGGGCCGCCGAAAAATCGGGGCCCTTTAAAGGTGTGAAGGTCAATAAACCTCCAGAGGGGAACAGCTAACGCGGTGGCACTGGGAGAGAAGCCACGAAATGCATCAGCTGAGTGGGATATGCTGCTTCAAGAGGCAGATTGCAATGCATGTTTGCGCATGCCTGCTATGCGCTGCACAATTTTCTGCTGCAATGCGAAAAAATCGGGCAAAAAAAGAGGGCCGCCGAAAGATCGGGGCCCTTATAGGTGTGAAGGTCAAAACCTCCAGAGGGGAACAGCTAATGCGGTGGAACTGGGAGGAAAAGCCACCGTGTGCATCAGCTGTGTGCGATATGGTGCTTTAATGAGCAAACGGCAACCCCAGTTTATGCATGCCAGACATGCGCATATTGCACAGCTTGTATTTCTAGGGTGAGCAACTAGAAGTTCCAGTTGCGTGCCTTGCTGACGATGAAGTCGCGGAAAGCCTTCAGCTTGGCGGCATTTTTCATTTCGTCAGGATAGCAGAAGTACGTATCAAACGACGGAACGTCAGCGTTAATCGGCAGCTGGATGAGGCCAGGATCTCGTCCGACGATGTAGTCGGGCATACAGGCAACGCCCATGCCGAGCAGGCATGCGCGCTTGATCGAGGTCTGGCTGTTGATCTGCAGATGCGGGATGCGCTTGTTGTCGGACGAGCGTCCAGCGACCTCAAGCCAGTTGACATCGAGCAGGTAGCTCGGCGCGGGCTCGCCAAAGGTAATGATACGATGGTTGTCGAGGTCCTCGACCGTCTGCGGCTCGCCATGGCGGTTGATGTAGGAGGGGGCCGCATAGACGTGCATGTGAACGGTGAACAGCTTGCGCTGGATCAAGTCGGATTGCACCGGCTGGCGCAGGCGGATGGCGCAATCCGCGTAGCGCATGTTCACATCCACTTCCTCGTTGTCGAGGATCAACTGGATCTGGACATCCGGGTAGAGCTGCATGAACTCCTGGATCTTGTCGGTCAGCCAACCCTGGCCAAGGCCGACCGTCGTCGTTACGCGCAGCTTTCCGGTCGGCGTTTCCGTCGTCTCGGTTAGCTGCATCTTCACGGTTTCGAGCTTCAGGAGCACGTCGTGGGCGGTGCGATAAAGCAGTTCGCCCTGTTCCGTCAGAATCAGACCGCGCGCATGGCGGTGAAAGAGCTTTGTGCCGACATCCTGCTCGAGTGCGCTGACCTGACGGCTGATCGCGGACTGGGACAGATGCAGTTTATCCGCCGCATGCGTGAACGAACCCGCTTCGGCAGCTGCGTGAAAGATACGCAGCTTGTCCCAATCCAATGGCATTCCCCCACCCCTCATAGCCGGTCCTACTCTGCGGCCACGGCGACGGGCATATGGCCCGTCAGATATCGTTCGGCTTCGAGAGCTGCCATGCATCCCAAGCCGGCGGCGGTGATCGCCTGGCGGAACGTGTCGTCGGTCACGTCACCAGCGGCATAAACGCCTTCGAGGCTGGTCGCCGTCGAATCCGGTGCGGTCCAGAGATAGCCATTATCCTTCAGCTTCAGCTTGCCCTTGAAGAGCTCGGTTGCCGGGGCGTGTCCAATAGCAACAAAGACGCCGTCGACCGCAACCTCGGTGATCGCACCCGTGCGCGTGTCGCGCAGGCGAGCGCCCGTAACGGACGGCGGCATCGGCGGCTTGGCCGGCGTGCCGGTGATTTCAGCGACCTCGGTGTTCCAGAGGACCTTGATGTTCTCCTTCGAGAACAGCCGTTCCTCGAGGATTTTCTCCGAACGGAAGCTGTCGCGGCGGTGAACGACCGTCACCGACTTCGCGATGTTGGAGAGGTATAGCGCTTCCTCCACGGCACTGTTGCCGCCGCCGACGACGATGACGTCCTTGTTTCGGTAGAAGAAACCGTCGCAGGTCGCGCAGGCCGAGACGCCGAAGCCCTGGAAATGCTGCTCGCTCTCGATGCCCAGCCACTTTGCCTTGGCGCCGGTCGCGATGATCAGGGTATCGGCGGTCCAGACTTGGCCGCTGTCGGTGCGGGCCACGAACGGGCGCTGGTTCATCTCGACTTCGGTGACGATGTCGTTGACGATTTCGGCGCCGACATGCTTTGCCTGCTGCAGCATCTGATCCATCAGCCAAGGTCCCTGGATGGGATCGGCAAAGCCCGGATAATTCTCCACATCCGTGGTGATCATCAGCTGTCCGCCTTGCTCCATGCCGGCGATCAGCACTGGCTTCAGCATTGCACGGGCTGCATAGACGGCAGCCGTGTAGCCGGCAGGGCCGGAGCCGATAATGAGCACCTTGGTGTGGCGGGCGGACATGGGTATTTCCTTTCGACTGTCGGGAGAGCGGCGGCTAAGAGGCGAATGAGGCCGTTTCGCGATCCATTCGCCATTTATGAACGTCCAGTGCTTTTATTCAAGGGCAGCCCTGCGTTACCAACAAGGCTTTCTCGGCGCGCTGTGCAACAATCCATCGCCGTGTTGAAACTTTCTTGCGAATTCCGTCGCTTTATATAGAAGCTGGCGACCAGGAATTAAAGGAAGGGCAGGATTGTGCTTCGCGCCGAACTCGATGCCATCGATATAAAGATACTGCGTGAGCTGCAGGCAGACGGACGTATGACCAATGTCGAGCTCGCCGACCGCGTCGGGATTTCGGCGCCCCCGTGCCTGCGTCGCGTGCGGAAGCTCGAAGAGACTGGCGTCATCGAAGGCTATCACGCGATGTTGAACAGCCCGAAGCTCGGCTTCGACCTTGTCGCCTTCTGCATGGTCGGCCTCAAGCATCAGTCGGAAGCCAACCTCAAGGCTTTTGCCGCCGCCACTACGCAGTGGCCTCTCGTGCGGCAGGCCTGGATGGTTTCCGGGGATAGCGATTTCCTTCTGCACTGTGTTGCAGAGAACCTGACGCGCTTCCAGGATTTCGTTATCGAGGTACTGACGGCGAATGAGCATGTGGATACCGTGCGGACGATGCTGACGATCCGACAGGTCAAGCGGGTGGGCCTGGTCGAAGTCTGAGCGGCCAAGAGAAGCAGCATTGCTCTATGAATGAAACGGCTTATGCCGTAGTGAAGGCGCTTTGCTAGCTCTGCCGCGGAAAAAGACACGAAGATCATTCCAATGACCAAATTGCCCATTTCCGCGTTCATCATTTGCTTGAACGAAGAAGCGTATCTCGGCAATTGCATCGAGAGCCTGGATAAGTGCGCGGAGATTGTGGTCGTTGACTCCGGTTCGACGGACGGGACGATTGCTCTGCTGGAGTCCTATATCGAGAATGGCTGGCCGATCCGGGTGTTTCACGAGAATTGGCGCGGTTACGCAGGGCAGAAGCAATTCGCACTCGATCAGTGTACGCAGCCTTGGCGCTTGAATATCGATTCCGATGAACGGCTCGATGCACCCCTGCGGAAGCTTTTGCCGGAGCTCATTGCCGCTTCCGAGGATATTGTCGGGTGGCGGCTGGCGCGTCGCCCCTATCTGGTCGGTTACGGCTACACCCCTGTGCATGTGCACGAGCGCAGGAACCTGCGGCTGATCCGCAAGGGCAGGGGCGCATATGATCTCACGCAAGCTGTTCATGAAGGCATAGTGCCGACGGGGCGTGTCGAGGACGCAAAGTCCGGCAGCCTTCTTCATTACCGGCCACTGATCATCGATGATCAGATCCTCAAGGAAAACAAGTATTCGACCCTGAAGGCCGATCAGCACTTCGCCTTAGGCGAGGGGACGACCTTCCTCAGACTGATTTTCAGCCCGGTGCTCTATTTCTGGCGCCTTTATTTTCATAACGGTCTATGGCGTTGCGGGCCGTCGGGCTTCATAGAAGCTATGACAGGTGCTGTGTACGCCTTTCTGACGCAGGCGAAGCTGTATCAGCGTAAGGCAGCCGAGCGGCATCCGAATTTTGATGATGCGGGAAGGCACTAAGGTCCAAAGGTTCAATCATGAAAGTGATGCATTATCATTTCGGCAAGGATGGCGGTGCTGAGCGTTTCTTTGTTCATCTGGTCAACGCCCTGGCACGCCGGGGCGTCGAGCAAACCGCGGTCATCCGTCCGAACCGGCTATGGCGGAAGGACATCGAGCAGTCGTCGCGCATCATCGAAAGCAAGTTTCGAAATCTCTCACCCGACAGGATCCTATTGCCTTTGCGGGTCAAACACATGGCGCGTATGGAGAAGCCCGATGCGCTGTTTTCTTGGGCGACCCGTGGCAGCCGACTGATGCCGAACTATAAGGGATGTATCAAGCTCTCCCGTCTTGGGGATTACCCGACAAACCTCAGCTACTTTAAAAACTCCGACATTCTCGTTTGCAATACGCCTGGTATCGGCGAGCATGTGCGTAATAAGCTGGGCTGGACACGCGGCGTCGAGGTGATCTCGAACTTCACGAATACTGAACAAGTGGCGCCCGTCGATCGCGCGTCGCTGAACACGCCGGTTGATGCGCCCGTCGTGATGTCGATGGGCCGTTTCGTACCACGCAAGGAATTTGCCTTGCTGACGGCGGCGGTGGCGAAGCTGCCTGATGTCTATTTGTGGCTTGCGGGCGAAGGCGAAGAATTGGAGAACGTCAAGAAGGTCGCAGCGGACCTTGGCGTTATGGACCGCGTACGTTTTCTCGGTTGGCAGAAGGATACGCGGCCGTTCGTCGCCGCTGCCGATATTTTCGTGATGCCGTCAAAGCACGAGCCGCTTGGCAATGTCATTCTAGAGGCCTGGGCGCAGGGCAAGCCTGTTGTCTCCAGCCGCTCCGAGGGACCCTCGTGGTTCATGCGTGACTGTGACAATGGGCTACTGGTTGACATCGGCGATGCCGATGGTTTCTCGCACGCCATCGAACGGCTGATCAACGATCCGGTACTGGCCGCGAAGGTTGCTGCGGGGGGGCGGGAGACGCTGATGAAGCAGTTCTCCGAAGACGCAGTTGCCAACGCCTATCTCGAGCTTTTCAAGCGCAAGCCTTGATGTCGTCGCTTAAAGCGACCGATAAATGGCGCCAAGCTTCCGTGCTTCGCCTTCGATACTGAAGGTATTCATCGCATGAGTTCGGGAGCGGGCCGATGCCTGCTGTCGGCGGCTTTCGTCATCCATGAAGAGACTGGACGCTTGAACCATTGTACCGAGATCGTCGCGCGGGACGATGAGGCCGGTTTCGTTGGCGCCCGTTACCAGCAGTTCAGGAAACGCACCGACGTCGGTAGCGACCACGGGGACCGCCGTTGCCATCGCTTCGAGCGGTGTCAGACCAAAGCCTTCCCAGCGCTGTGGAGCAATGAAGAGGTCGAGCGTCCGATACCAGTCATTGATATTGGTGTGCTCGCCGACGAATAGAATGCGATCGGCCAGGCCTGCGGCTGCAGCGCGCGCCTTCAGCTCCTTCTCGAACTCGACGTGCTGGGATGTTGCACGTCCGGCAATAACGGCGATCCAGTCCGGTCGGGTCGGCAGCAGGCGGATCATGCTGTCGACAAAAAGATCCGTGCCCTTCTGGTGACGAACGCGACCGAAACAGCCGGCGATCCTCTTCGTGGCGTCAAGACCAAGCAGCTGTTTGGCTGTCGCCTTGTCTTCCGCCGGAGAGAAGCGGGCCGTGTCTATTCCGTGCAGAACAACGGTGTTCGGCACTTCCAGATAGTTTGCCGTCTTGCCGCTGGTCGCGATCACGGCGTCCATTCTGGAGATCAGCCATTTCGTCCAGCCGGTGTGGCGGCGCTGAGAGGCCGACGTGAAGACAATCTTCAGGGGCATGCGCAGGACATCGCGCATGAGAATGGCCGGCAGCATCTCGATGTTGCGGCGGGCGTGCCATATGCGGAAGGGCCGACAGCGCGGCGCGCGCCAAAGCTTCGGCAGGTCGCGAAAGCGAATGTGCGGCAGAGATGCTGGAAGGCCCGGGCCGAGGGTCGCAATCTTCTCGCCGAGTACGCGCTGGACCGGGATCAGCTGAATGATGGTGGAGGTGACGCCGGAGAGCCGTTTTTTGAAGTTCGGCGCAATAATCTCGACGTCACTAACATTGACGATAGCCGGTTGGCCGCGACCTTCCACGGATCAATCAGCCCCAGGAAATGGAAAGGACTTCGTAGGCCTTGGAGCCGCCGGGTGCGTTGACTTCGATCGAGTCGCCGACTTCCTTGCCGATCAGCGCGCGAGCGATCGGCGACGAGATGGAGATCCGGCCGGCCTTAACATCGGCTTCCTGATCGCCGACGATCTGATAGGTCTTTTCTTCTTCGGTGTCCTCGTCGACGAGCTTCACCTTCGCGCCGAACTTGATCTTGTCACCGGACATCTTCGACAGGTCGATGACCTCCGCGCGTGCGGTCAGGTCTTCAAGCTCGCTGATGCGGCCTTCGTTGTGGCTCTGCGCTTCCTTGGCCGCATGGTATTCGGCGTTTTCCGAGAGGTCACCATGGGCACGGGCTTCGGCGATTGCCTCGATGATGCGGGGGCGCTCCTCCTGCTGACGCCAGCGCAGTTCTTCCTGCAGCTTGACGAAACCACCCTGCGTCATCGGTACCTTATCAACCATTTTTCTGTCCTTCACTCCCCGTGTCCGCTTAGCCGCAGACACAAAAGAAAACAGGTCCCGAAGGGGAACTTCGGAACCGTGTAACAATCCTAACTGTTGTGGTTATAGCAGATCGCCACCGCTGATTTCCATAAAATTCGTATCGCTACCCGGAGGCGCTCCGTTACGACCGCAAACCTGAGCAATATTGACTTTGAGGTGGACGGTTCGCTGAGAACGCCTCTGAAGGACTGACTGGCAATTCTCTCGATGGCGCAAAAAATGATGCATATTTCGCCGTTCCCTCGGGATCGCAAAGCGTGATTCGACCGTTGGTACAGGCTCCAATGGGCTGAGGCGTCTTTGTTGGCTCTATCGCCGTCAGGAAGAACGCCGGCCGAGATACTGCCCGCATCGGCGCTGCATTGGCGTCTTTGGGTTGAATCTGTAAGCTGTACGATCGTCTTGGGCGTAGGGCTTGTTGGCRCAGGAGGGGAAGATGGGCGACAACTACATCATCAGTGCCAGAAAGCGAACGGGTGATGCATTGATCGCGGAACCCGGGCCGATCAAGTTCCTGAAGGTGCCTGATGTGCTCGACAGCTACGATGCGCGCCAGGCAGTATCCAGTGCGAAGGATTGGGTCGCCGAGGTGCAGGGGCTCGCGGATGGCGACGAGAATCCGAATTCGATCGGTCCGCGGGGCGATGTGCTTATTTTTGTGCATGGCTACAACAATGACATTCCGACCGTTCTAAAGCGCATCAGGCAGTTGCGTTCATTGGCGGCGATGTGTCCACGGATAGCCTGTCGCTTGCGAGCGACTGGAATCAGCCGATGTTCCGCCGGATCATGCGGCTCACCAACTACTCCAATCCTTTCGATTCCGTCCTTGCCGTATCCAACGCGAAGAGGCTCGGCGTTGCGCCGCGTGTCGGTCGCGTTGGGCTGCCGGCGTTGGTCAACGCTAAAGCGGTCGACGTCAATTGCGGTGAGTATTTCAATACGGTCGATCCAGCTTCGCAGCCCCAGATTGGTTCATGGACCCACTCATGGCATATCGGCAATCGGGTTTTCGCCCGCGACCTTGCGATGACTCTGGAAGGCGCTATCGATCGTCACGCCATTCCGACGCGGCGTGAAGAAGGCGGAAAGCTGATTTTGCAGGATCGGCGGCGACCGGCCTTTCAGAATGCCTGGAACGTCAAGGCGGACGCGCAGGATGCAAGGGCGCGAATCTAACGGCTCCGACGCCTCGAGAGCGGACCGGCGCGGATGGCGCGCCGGTCCAATTCTTTATTAGAAGTAGCTTTGCAGCGGACGAACTTCGAGGTTGCCAGCCCGCAGCGCCTTGATCGCCTGGGCGGCCGCCTCGGCGCCGGCCATCGTGGTGTAGTAGGGGACCTTCTGCATCAGCGTTGCGCGGCGCAGCGACTTGGAGTCGGAGATCGCCTTGTTGCCGTCCGTCGTATTGATCACGAGCTGGACCTGGCGGTTGCGGATCGCATCTTCGATGTGTGGGCGACCTTCCAGGACCTTGTTGATCTTCGTAGCCGCGATGCCGTTCTCAGCCAGGAAGCGCTGCGTGCCCCCGGTTGCCAGAACCTTGAAGCCTTCGCCGACGAGAACGCGGATGGCCGGCAGCACGCGCGGCTTGTCCTCGTCGCGGACCGATACGAAGACCGTTCCGTCACGCGGCAGTTCAACGCCGGCGCCGAGCTGCGACTTCGCAAACGCCAGCGCGAAATCGGTGTCGAGGCCGATGACTTCGCCGGTCGAGCGCATTTCCGGGCCGAGCAGCGTGTCGACGCCGGGGAAGCGGGCAAACGGGAAGACGGCTTCCTTGACGGCGATATGCTTGAGGTTGCGCGGATCCGGCTTCTGGCCGTAGGTCGAGAACAGCGCGTCGAGCTTCTCGCCGGCCATGGCGCGGGCGGCGATCTTGGCGATTGGGGCGCCGATGGTCTTGGCGACGAAGGGAACGGTACGTGAGGCGCGCGGGTTCACTTCCAGCACGTAGACGGTGCCGTCCTTGATGGCGAACTGTACGTTCATCAGACCAACGACGTTCAGCGCCTTGGCCATCGACTTTGCCTGACGCTCGAGCTCGTCGATCATCTCGTTCGAAAGGGTGCGCGGCGGCAGTGAGCAGGCGCTATCGCCCGAATGGATGCCAGCTTCCTCGATGTGTTCCATGATGCCGGCGATGAAGGCGTCGTTGCCGTCGGAGAGGCAGTCGACGTCGACTTCGATGGCGTTCGAGAGATAGCTGTCAAACAGCAGCGGGTTCTTACCGAGCAGGGTGTTGATCTGGCCGGTCTTGTCGTTCGGGTAGCGCTGCTTGATGTCTTCGGGCACCAGTTCCGGCACGGTGTCGAGCAGGTAGGTCTGCAGCTGGCCTTCCGAATGCAGGATCTGCATGGCGCGGCCGCCGAGAACGTAGGACGGGCGCACGACCAGCGGGAAGCCGATCTCGGTGGCGACCAGGCGAGCCTGTTCGACCGAGTAGGCGATGCCGTTGTTCGGCTGGGTCAGGTCGAGCTTGATCAGGAGCTTCTGGAAGCGGTCGCGGTCTTCGGCAAGGTCGATCATGTCGGGCGCAGTGCCGAGGATCGGGATGCCGTTCTTCTCAAGCGCTTCCGCAAGCTTCAGCGGGGTCTGGCCGCCGAACTGGACGATGACGCCGACGACTTCGCCCTTTTCCTGCTCCGCGCGGAGGATCTCGATCACGTCTTCAGCCGTGAGCGGCTCGAAATAGAGGCGATCCGACGTATCGTAGTCGGTCGAGACCGTTTCCGGGTTGCAGTTGATCATGATAGCTTCGTAGCCGGCGTCACGCAGCGCGAAGGCGGCATGGCAGCAGCAGTAGTCAAACTCGATGCCCTGGCCGATACGGTTCGGACCACCGCCGAGGATGACGACCTTCTTGGCGGCCGAGACTTCGGCTTCAGAGCGCAGTTCACCGACAAAAGGCCTTTCGTAGGTCGAGTACATGTAGGCGGTCGGCGAGGCGAACTCGGCAGCGCAGGTATCGATGCGCTTGAAGACCGGGCGGACGTTCAGGCTGTTGCGCAGCTCGGCGACTTCCTTCGGGCGCTTGCCCGTCAGCGTGGCGAGGCGGGCGTCGGAGAAGCCCATTGCCTTCAGCGTGCGCAGGTTCGTGGCGTCTGTCGGCAGGCCATGCTCGCGGATGCGGGCTTCCATATCGACGATCGCCTTGAACTGGGCGATGAACCACGGGTCGATCTTGCAGCCCTCGTGAACCTCTTCGGGGCTCATGCCCTGGCGAAGCGCCTGGGCCACCATGCGCAGGCGATCCGGCGTCGGTGTGCCGATCGCGGCGCGGATGGCGTTCTGGCTGGATTCGCCTTCTTCAACACCGGGGATTTCGATTTCATCGAGGCCGGTCAGGCCGGTTTCGAGGCCGCGCAGCGCCTTCTGCAACGATTCGGCGAAGGTGCGGCCGATCGCCATGACTTCACCGACCGACTTCATGGCGGTGGTGAGAACCGGCGAGGCGCCCGGGAACTTCTCGAAGGCGAAACGCGGGATCTTGGTGACGACGTAGTCGATCGACGGTTCGAAGGAGGCGGGCGTCGCGCCGCCGGTGATGTCGTTGTCGAGCTCGTCGAGCGTGTAGCCGATGGCGAGCTTGGCGGCGACCTTGGCAATCGGGAAGCCGGTGGCCTTCGAGGCAAGCGCCGACGAACGCGAGACGCGCGGGTTCATTTCGATGACGACGAGGCGGCCGTCCTTCGGGTTGACGGCGAACTGGACGTTCGAGCCGCCGGTTTCCACGCCAATCTCGCGCAGGACCGCGATCGAGGCGTTGCGCATCATCTGGTATTCCTTGTCGGTCAGCGTCAAAGCCGGCGCGACGGTGATCGAGTCGCCCGTGTGGACGCCCATCGGGTCGATGTTTTCGATCGAGCAGATGATGATGCAGTTGTCCGCCTTGTCGCGGACGACTTCCATTTCGTATTCCTTCCAGCCGAGAACCGATTCCTCGATCAGAACTTCGGTCGTCGGGGAGGCATCGAGGCCACCGCCGATGATTTCGAAGAACTCCGAGCGGTTGTAGGCAATGCCGCCGCCGGTGCCGCCCATAGTGAAGGAGGGGCGGATGATGGCGGGCAGGCCGACGACGTCGATCGCCTGGGCGGCAATCGCCATGGCGTGGCTGATGTAGCGCTGCTTGCGGTCGGTCTCGCCGAGGTTCCACTGGTTTTCCAGTTCGTCGAGCGCCTTGTCGAGTTCGGCGCCGGAGAGGCTTTCCTTCAGCTTGTTGCGCTCGGCTTCATGCGTCTTGCGGTCGGCATCCTTGATGTCGGTGGCGTTGGCGAGCATCGAGCGCGGGGTTTCGAGGCCGATCTTTTCCATCGCCTCGCGGAACAGGGCGCGGTCTTCGGCCTTGTCGATAGCGGCGGGCTTGGCGCCGATCATTTCGACATTGTAGCGGTCCAGGACGCCCATTCTCTTCAGGGAAAGCGCGGTGTTGAGCGCGGTCTGGCCGCCCATGGTCGGCAGCAGCGCGTCGGGGCGCTCCTTGGCGATGATCTTGGCGACGACTTCGGGGGTGATCGGCTCGACGTAGGTGGCGTCGGCGAGGCCCGGGTCGGTCATGATCGTTGCCGGGTTGGAGTTGACGAGGATGACGCGGTAGCCTTCCTCCTTCAGCGCCTTGCAGGCCTGGGTGCCGGAGTAGTCGAATTCGCAAGCCTGGCCAATGACGATCGGTCCTGCGCCGATGATGAGGATCGATTTGATATCTTGGCGCTTCGGCATGGGCGTTTTCCGTTTCCTAGCTGCGCAGAAAGCCGGCCAGGGTGGGAGGCACCGGCCGGGTCGCGCATATGATGGTCTTTTCAGGCTAGAAGCGGCTTATAGGCAAATGTATTTGTAAACGGAACCCCATAATTTGCGGAATCGACAGGAATTGGCAGCTCTTGTGAGAGCCTAGTCGATGCCCGGTACGACAAGTGCCCGGATCTCGCCTTTCCGGGCGGGATTGGAGATCGCTTCCACGCCCTCCTTGAAACCGATCCGGCGGGAGATTAGTGGCTCGACTTGGATCGTTCCCGACGCGATCAGTTCGGCCGCCCGCCGGTGAGTGAACGGGTTGATAAATGAGCTTACCAGCTTGATCTCTCGGAAGAGGAGATCGAACGGCTCGATTGCGACCTTCACACCCTGCGGCATGACTCCGAGGATCACGACCGTGCCGCCGCGCCGCGCAAGCCCAGGTGCCTGTTCGATCGTTTCCGCTACGCCCGCGCATTCGATGACGACATCGGCGCCTCCCGGCAACAAACCGTCGTGCGCGGTCAAGCGGGACACGATATCGCCGACCGAGGGATCCGCATTCGCGGTCGCTCCCAGCCTTTCGGCGACCCTCCGCTTCTCTTCGCTGCGGGTAACGAGAACAACCTTTGTCGCTCCCGCCAGGCGGGCCAACTGGACGACCAGCAAGCCGATCACGCCGCCGCCAAGGACGACAACCGACGAGCCCGTTCGGATTTCCGCAAGGTCGACACCGTGGATGCAGCAGGCGAGAGGTTCGCAGAAGGCGCCATGCAGAGGCGGCAGTGCCAAGGGCAGCTCGAAAGCCTGCTGCTGCGGGATGCAGACATATTCCGCAAAGCCACCGTCGCGATGGATGCCGGTCGCCTGCAGGTTATGGCAGAGATTGACGCGGCCGCGCTGGCATTCTGGACACTGACCGCATGCGATATTCGGATCGCCGGTGACGCGCATGCCTTCGCGAAAGCCGCTCACGCCATCGCCCACTCTTTCGATGATGCCGCAGAACTCATGGCCGAGCGTAACGGGCGGCTTGGAAGGAAACTCTCCGAGGAACAGATGCCGGTCGGTGCCGCAAATGCCACAAGCCTCCACACGAACCAGCAACTCGCCAACACCCGGGTCGGGACGCTCTACCTCGCGCAGAGCCAGCTTGCCCGTCGCTTCGAGCCGAAGTGCCTTCATGTCTCTCCTCCTCAGACTTCTTTCTCGCAAGGAGGCCCGAATGTCGATGTCTCGTCAAGCTGGTCCACAGTGGTGTACGGGTTCTCTCAGGTTAACTGGAATTTCCCGATCATCGAGATATATACCTACCGATCGAAGGTTTAGCCCAGGGGAACCGTCATGGAGTGGAAAGGCCGGCGTCAGTCCGACAACATCGAGGATCGTCGTGGCGATCCTTCCATGGGCGGATTGGGCAGAGGTGGAGGCTTCGGCTTTCCTACCGGCGGCGGCATGGGCCGGCGCGGCGGCGGCCTGAGCATCGGCACCATCATCTTTCTTGTTGTCATCTATTTTATCCTCAAGGCCATGGGCATAGACCTGCTGCAGGTTATGGATGGCGGCATGACGACCAACGGCCCCGGCTATGAGCAAAGCGAATCGGGAAGTCAGACACCTGCCAACGATGAAATGACCGCATTCGTTCGTACCGTTCTTGCCGAGACCGAGGACACGTGGAACGGGATCTTCCAGTCCCTTGGTCGTCAGTACGAAGAGCCTCGCCTCGTTCTCTTTTCCGGACAGACGCAGTCTGCCTGCGGCTTTGCCTCAGCGGCGACCGGTCCTTTCTACTGCCCGAGCGACCACAAGGTCTATCTCGACACGGCCTTCTTCAACCAGCTCAGCCGCCAGTTCGGCGCCTCCGGCGATTTCGCCGAAGCCTACGTCGTTGCGCATGAAGTCGGCCATCATGTTCAGAACTTGCTGGGCATCCTGCCGAAATTCAACGAGGCGCGTCAGCGGATGAGCGAGGCGGAGGCCAACAAGATGTCCGTCCGCGTTGAACTGCAGGCCGACTGCTTCGCCGGCATCTGGGGCAAATTTACCGATCAGAAGGGCATTCTCGAAGCCGGCGATCTGGAGGAGGCGCTGAACGCAGCCCAGCAGATTGGCGACGACAGGCTGCAGAAGCGCAGCCAGGGCTACGTCGTGCCCGAGAGTTTCAACCACGGCACTTCGGAGCAGCGGGCGCGTTGGTTCAAGCGTGGCTTCGACAGCGGGCAGTTGTCGGCCTGCGATACCTTCTCAGGCCCCGTGTGATTTGAGACAGCCTCTCCTTATGTGGAGAGGCTGGCCAGCATCACTTTTCACTGTCCATATGTCTGATCTGTGCGTCAGGGTAGCGTGCACCCGCCGCGGCGTCCTTCGGCACGGCGCGTTCGATGGCCGCCATATCCTCGGTGGACAATTGCACAGCGCGCGAACCGAGCGCTTCGGTAAGCTGGTCACGTCGGCGCGCGCCGACGAGGGGCACGATGTCCTGCCCGCGGGCCGCCACCCAGGCGATGGCGATCTGAGCGACAGATACCCGCTTCTCGTCCGCGATCTTTCGCAGTTCCTCGACGAGCGCGAGGTTCTGATCGATGTTGCTGTCCTGGAAGCGCGGGCTCATGCCGCGGAAATCACCGGAGCCGGTTGCCTGTCCCTTATGCCAATGTCCGCTGATCAGGCCGCGGGAGAGAACACCGTAGGCGGTGATTGAAATCCCGAGCTCACGGCAGGTTGGCAGGATCTGGTTCTCGATGCCGCGCGAGATCAGTGAATACTCGATCTGCAGATCGCAAATCGGATGGGCGCTGGCTGCGCGGCGTATGGTATCTGCGCCGACTTCCGAAAGGCCGACATGCCTGACGTACCCTGCCTTGATCATGTCACCGATCGTGCCCACCGTTTCCTCGATGGGAACGTTGGGATCCAGGCGGGCGGGGCGGTAGATGTCGATGTAGTCGACGTCGAGACGCTTCAGCGTGTAGGCGAGGAAGTTCTTGATCGCGGCGGGCCGGGAGTCGTAGCCGCTCCAGTTGCCGGCTGGATCGCGCAGGGCGCCGAACTTGACGCTGATGACGACGTCGTCCCGCTTGCGGCCCTTCAACGCTTCGCCGATCAGCATCTCGTTGTGGCCCATGCCGTAGAAGTCGCCGGTGTCGAGCAGGTTGATGCCGACGTCGAGAGCAGCATGAATCGTGGCAATGCTCTCGCTGCGGTCGGATGGCCCGTACATGCCGGACATGCCCATGCAGCCGAGGCCGATGGCCGATACCATTGGGCCGGTTTCTCCCAAACGATGCTTTTCCATTTCGTTCTCCTTCGTCACGCCGATGTTGATCGCCGGGAATAGTTTTATCGCGCCCGGCCTCGTGCGATAATCCATATGAATGCGAACGAGCTGTACGGGGAAATGCACAATGGAAGACCTTCCTCTCAATGATCTGGATGCCTTCACGGCCATTGCAAGGGAGCGCAGCTTTCGCGCCGCTGCCCGCAAGCGCGGTGTCTCCGCTTCTTCACTGAGCGACTCGCTGCGGCGGCTGGAGGAGCATGTCGGTGTTCGCCTGCTCAACCGGACGACCCGCAGCGTCACGCCGACGGAGGCTGGGGAGCGGCTGCTCCAACGCCTGACACCTGCGCTTAGCGAAATCTCCTTGGCGCTCCAGCAACTCGACGTTTTCCGTGATAGCCCGAGCGGAACCCTCCGCCTCAACGTGCCGATCATCGCCACGCGGCTTTTCCTGCCTGATCTCGCCAGCCGTTTTCTGAAGCGTTACCCGCGGATCTCGCTCGAGATCGTCGGAGAGGATACGTTCGTCGATGTGCTCGCAGCCGGGTATGACGCCGGCATCCGCTATGACGAGCGGCTTGAGCGCGACATGATCGCAGTGCCGATCGGGCCGCGCCGTCAAAGATATGTCACGGCGGCCGCGCCTGACTACCTCGAGCGCCGCGGTATCCCTGGTCACCCGCGCGACCTGCTCGAGCATGAGTGTGTCAGGCATCGTTTCCTCAGCGGAGCTGCGTTGCCCTGGGAGTTCGAGCGGGCAGACGAGACTCTAGTGATTACGCCGAAGGGGCCGATCATCGCCAACACGATCGAAATGCAAGTCTCGGCTGCGGTCACCGGGCTCGGCATCATCAGGACCTTCGAGGAGGTTCTGATGCCCGCCATCGAGAGGGGAGAATTGGTGCCGATCCTCGATGATTGGGTGACGGAATTCTCAGGTCCGTTTCTCTACTATGCGAGCCGTAAACACATGCCGCCTGCGCTTCGGGCGTTCGTCGACTTCGTCAAAGGCGAACCGCGGAAAGAGGGGTAGAATCCCCGTTTGTTCCGGTTCTCGATCAACTTAACTCGTGAGCCTATCAAAAGATTTGAAATGTTCACGGATTGTTTCGCTAATATACGTGAGCTATGTAACAAATGCCGGCGACGAGATCGTCTTTTCAGAAATAGCCTGCTGTAGAGATGCCTCATGCTTGATCCGAAATTCGTTCGTCGCGGCTTGTTCCTTGTCTTCATGATCCTGTTTCTCGACGTGATCGGGATCGCGATCATCATGCCTGTGCTGCCCGCTTATCTTGAGCAATTGACCGGTGGGTCCGTGAGCGATGCAGCTCTCGATGGTGGCTGGCTGCTTGTCGTCTATGCGGTCATGCAGTTCCTGTTTGCGCCGTTCCTGGGCAATCTCAGCGACCGCTTCGGGCGGCGCCCCATTCTGCTTCTGTCGGTGCTGACCTTTGCGATCGACAACTTCATCTGCGCAGTGGCGACGAGCTTCTGGATGCTTTTTATCGGTCGTGCGCTGGCTGGCTTCAGCGGCGGCAGCTTTGCGACCTGTTCCGCCTACATCGCCGACATCAGCAATGATGACAATCGGGCCAAGAATTTCGGCCTGATCGGCATTGCGTTTGGCGTCGGTTTCACGATCGGCCCTGTCATCGGCGGCTTCCTCGGCGAGTTCGGCCCCCGAGTACCGTTTTTTGGGGCAGCGGCGCTCTCGTTCCTCAATTTCGTTGCCGCCTATTTCATGCTTCCCGAGACATTGGAGGCAAAGAATCGTCGGACGTTTGAGTGGAAGCGTGCCAATCCTCTTGGCGCGCTGAAGCAGATGCGAAACTACCCCGGTATTGGGTCAATCTGTGCGGTCATGTTCCTTTTCTGGCTGGCGCATGCCGTCTATCCGGCGGTCTGGGCCTTCGTATCGACTTTCCGTTATGGCTGGAGCGAGGGCCAGATCGGCCTGTCTCTCGGCATCTACGGCATCGGCGCAGCCTTTGTCATGGGCGTCATTCTGCCGAAGATCGTGCCGGTACTCGGCGAGTGGAAGACAGCAGTGCTGGGCTTGTGTTTTTCCGTCGTCGGACTGACGGGTTACGCCTTCGCCTGGGAGGGCTGGATGGTCTACACGATCATCGTGCTGACGGTGATGGAAAATGTCGCCGATCCGCCGCTGCGAAGCATAGCAGTCGCCAAGGTGCCCCCCTCTGCTCAGGGAGAATTGCAAGGGGCGCTCACCAGCCTCAGCAGCATCACCACGATCGTCGGGCCGCTGATCTTTACGCAGCTGTTCGGCTACTTCACTGGACCCGAGGCGCCGGTGCGTTTCGCTGGGGCGCCATACCTGCTGTCGGCCATCATCATCCTGATCGCGGCCATTGTGTTCTTGACGAAGGTACGCACGGTCAAGGTCGCAGAAGCCGTCGAGCAGCCGGCCGAGTGAGCCATCAGAATTCGTGATGCGATGATGAATTTTTCATCATTTGCCTAGTTTTGAATGGCTCTTTGCGGAGCTTTGATCTAATTCCTCTTGATGTTTTGCCGCAACTTGCGGCCGTCAGCGATTCAATCACAGGACTGGTGTCATGGACACGCCGATCGACGCGCGCAAGCTAGCGCCGAAAAACGATAACCATTGGGCTGCGCATTTCCGCGCCACGCTGGCGCTCGGAGTCCCGTTGATTGGCGCGCAGCTGGCCCAGCTCGGCATCAACACGACCGACGTGATGATTGTCGGCCGTCTCGGTGCTGAAAACCTCGCTGCCATGGTGCTATCGGCGCAGTTCCTGTTCACGATCCTCGTTTTCGGCTCGGGTTTCGCCATCGCGGTCATACCGATGGTTGCGCAGGCCTACGGGAAGGGCGACGTCGTCAGCGTGCGCCGGTCGCTACGCATGGGCCTTTGGGTCGTGCTGGCCTATTGGGTGATCATGCTGCCAGCGTTCTTCAATTCCGAGCGGATCCTGCTTGCCGCTGGACAGAAGCCCGAAGTGGCTGCACTCGCGCATGGCTACATATTGATCGGTCAATTCGGCGTGCTGCCGGGGCTGCTTTACAATGTCATGCGTGCGCTGGTCAGCGCGATCGGCCGCGCGGCGGTCATTCTCAACGTGACGATCGCGATGCTGGTGCTGAACGCCTTCTTCGCATATGCGCTGGTGCTCGGCCATTTCGGCTTCCCGGCAATGGGCCTAGAGGGAGCGGCGATCGTTTCGGTCGTCGTGCAGGCCGCCGGCTTCCTGTTTATCATTGGCTATGTGCAGAGCAGGGCGGAGACGCGGCGCTACGAGATATTCGTCCGGTTCTGGCGTCCCGACTGGAAGGCCTTCTGGGAAGTCGTGCGTCTCGGCCTGCCGATCAGCGTGACGATCCTCGCCGAAGTGAGCCTCTTTTCCGTTGCCTCGCTGCTGATGGGGCAAATCGGAACGATCGAGCTCGCCGCTCACGGCATCGCGCTGCAATGGGCGTCGATTGCCTTCATGATCCCGCTTGGCCTGTCGCAGGCGGCCACCGTTCGGGTCGGCGTCGCGCACGGGCAGGGCGACTACACCGCAGTCGTTCGGGCTTCGATCGCTGTCGTCGTCATCGCCTGCCTGATCGCGGCGGCCGGCAGCATTCTGTTTGCTGCCGTTCCCGAGTTCCTGGGAAGCTGGTTCCTTGATACGACCCTGCCGGAGGCACCTCAGGTGCTTGCCTATGCTGGGCCGCTGATCGTTGTGGCAGGGCTCTTCCAGTTGGTCGATGGCTTGCAGGCAATCGCCAATGGCCTGCTGCGCGGCTTGAAGGATGCGCGCGTACCGATGATCCTGGCGCTGATCGCCTATTGGCCGATTGGCTTCTTCCTCGCCTGGGCCTTTGCGTTCCCGCTTGGCTTCGGTGGAATCGGCATCTGGTTCGGCTTCTTGGTCGGGCTGGCGGCGGCAGCCGTGATGCTTTGCGGACGCTTCTACCTGCTTGTCCGCCGCGAAAAGAACATGGCCGGCGTCTAGCCGGCCATTCGGATCAAGCCGCGATCGGCTTGTAGTTGGCAATGTCGGCGCGAATGCCTAGGCGTTCGAACAGCGCCTGCGGATCGAAGTTTCTGGCGCGATGGGCTGCCTGCACCACCGCTTTGACCCGGTCGATCACCTCGGCACTTTCCCATTGCGCGATCGTCACGAAGTTGAACTCGCCAGGCCCTGAAACCTGCTCCAGCACCTGATGGCTGATGAAGCCCTCCTGCGCCTGCAAGACCTCGTGCGTCTTCAGCACGTTCATGAGGAATTCCTCCCGCGCAGCCTCCGGAACAGCAAACTTGTCGATCCGGTAAAACGCTCCGTTCATCCCTGTCTCCTTTGCTTTGGATGTCACAAGCGCGGGTGTAATTCCTCAAGTTAAGTTGAGGTCAATAGGTCGACACAAATGGCCACTGTAGGTGACCCGTGGGTGGTTAGGGCCGGTCTGCCTTGTGCGTAGAGGTTGGAAGGGAGCTCTAATTTGGTCGCACCAACCAAGCGACGTCAGATTGTAAGCAAATTCATTTCTGCGTAGCATCGGTCAGACCGTTGTGAGGAACTTGGGAGGAGGTCCTGCAGCATGTCCAAGCTCGTGTTCGCTTTGAACCAGTCCCTGGATGGTTATGTCGACCATTTAGAATTTGGGCCGCCCGATCCCGTGCTCTTTCGTCATTTCATCGACGACGTGCGCGGCCTTGCCGGAAGCGTATACGGTCGCCGCATGTACGAGGCGATGCGGTATTGGGACGAAGACCATGCCGAATGGGACGAGGCGGAGTGCGACTACGCAGCGGCGTGGCGGCGCCAACCGAAATGGGTCGTGTCGCGCTCGCTGCAATCAGTCGGCCCGAACGCCACGCTTGTCGCGGACGACATCGAAGCGACCATCCGCGGGTTGAAGGCTCAGCTGGACGGAGTGATTGAAGTTTCCGGACCTGAACTGGCGCGAAGTCTTGGTGACCTCGGTCTGGTCGATGAGTATCGAATGTATCTCCATCCCGTCGTGCTTGGTCGCGGCAAGCCGTTCTTCGCCGGCCCGCGGCCGCCGCTGCGCCTCGTGGCGAGCGATCGAATTGGCGGGGACGTGATCAGGTTGACATACGTTCTGGCATAGTCGCGCGACCGACCCGCCTCAGTCCGGCGGTGGCCGCGCGCTTATAATCTGCGACCTAGTAATTGTACATCGACATTGGATCGTTGATGCAGGCGTAGTCCAGGAGGCACTGCTTGCCCGTACGGTCACGCAAGCTGGCGGTGCTCAGCTTGTCGCCTGGGCCGCATTGAGCTGGCGGATAGCGAAAGTTGCGGCCTCCGAAGCCGAGGCGGACATAGACCTTCTTGGATTGGCGGATAATCTGCGCGAGCTGTGCGCAGCTGTAGTCTTTCGCATCGACCTTCACAGGCCCGGCGGCAAAGGATACCGTCGGGAGCAAGCACGCAACGACTAGAACCAAGCATCTCATGGCTGGCGGCCTCCTGACCGAAACTCAGTAAATCAGCACTCTCGACGCTATTCAAACGGATATCGCGTGGCGGCAGCCGCGGATGCGCGCAATAGCTAAAACGAGAAAAGCCCGCTGGGAAGCGGGCTTTCGAATTGCGTGAAGGGATCCGTCTCAGCGCTCGGCGAGAGCTTCCTCGCCCTTCTTCGCGCGCACCAGATTGATGAAGCGACGGAAGAGGTAGTGGCTGTCCTGCGGGCCGGGGGAGGCTTCCGGGTGATGCTGCACCGAGAAGATCGGCTTACCAGCGACACGCAGGCCGCAGTTGGTGCCGTCGAAGAGGGAAACGTGAGTCTCTTCAACGCCATGGGGCAGAGACTTCGTGTCGACCGCGAAGCCGTGGTTCATCGAGACGATCTCGACCTTGCCTGTGGTGTGATCCTTGACGGGGTGGTTGGCGCCATGATGGCCCTGGTGCATCTTTTCGGTCTTGGCGCCGAGCGCGAGGCCGAGCATCTGGTGACCGAGGCAGATGCCGAAGACCGGGATGTCGGTCTTGATCAGCTTCTGGATAACAGGAACGGCGTATTCGCCTGTTGCGGCCGGGTCGCCCGGGCCGTTCGACAGGAAGATGCCGTCGGGCTGCATGGCAAGCACATCCTCGGCACTCGTCGTTGCCGGCATGACGGTGACCTTGCAGTCGAGGCCGGCAAAGAGGCGCAGGATGTTGCGCTTGACGCCGTAGTCGAGGCAGACGACGTGATACGTCGCATTTTCTGGGGTAAGCTCGCCGTAACCTTCGTTCCAGATCCACGGGGTCTGCGCCCACTGCGACGTTTGGCCTGACGAAGCGATCTTGGCGAGGTCGAGGCCTTCGAGGCCGCTCCACGCCTTGGCTTCCGCCTTCAGCGTCTCAACGTCGAACACACCGTTGGGGTCATGGGCGATAACGGCGTTCGGCGAGCCGTTTTCGCGGATCCAAGCCGTCAGCGCGCGTGTGTCGACACCGCAGAGGCCGATGATGCCGCGAGCCTTCAGCCAGGCATCGAGGTGCTTGACGGCGCGGTAGTTGGACGGATCGGTGATATCGGCCTTGAAGATGACGCCGACGGCGCCGTGGCGTGCTGCTGGCGTCAGGTCCTCGATGTCTTCGTCGTTGGTGCCGATGTTGCCGATATGCGGGAAGGTAAAGGTGACGATCTGGCCGAGATAGGAGGGGTCCGTCAGAATCTCTTCGTAGCCAGTCAGCGCCGTGTTGAAGACCACCTCAGCCTGGACCTTGCCGGTCGCGCCGATGCCCTTGCCTTCGATGACGGTTCCGTCTGCAAGAACGAGCAGGGCAGTCGGCTTTTCGGTTGTCCAGGGTGCTGTCGCGGTCATCTTCATCCCGTTTCCGGCAGCCACACGTCCTTGGGCAACGTTGGCCGGCCATTTGGTTCGCAAGCATATGCGCGCGGCAAGGCGCGCGCTCTCAGGCCTGATCACGAATTTTGGTGCAGGTGGCGGTAAATAGCCACGCTGTTGCGCGAGGTCAATCTTTGTAGCGCACATTCTGCGGGTTTTCTCGCGCTTTCTGCCGTCATTTTCCGCAATTTATTTGATCCCATGCATTCGCGTGGTTTATGAAGCGGCATTCAAACAGGAGTGATTATGATGTTGCGCGATCAACTCGCCGCCGCCCTCAAGGATGCCATGAAGTCCAAGAATGCCGAGCGGCTCTCGACCGTTCGCCTGATTCAGGCCGCCATCAAGGACCGGGATATTGCCAATCGTGGCGCCGGCAAGGAAGAAGCGAGCGACGACGAAATCCTGCAGATCCTCGCCAAGATGGTGAAGCAGCGCGACGAATCGGCGAAGATCTACGAAGAAAACGCGCGCCCCGAACTGGCCGCTAAAGAGCGTGCCGAAATTGCGGTGCTCCATGATTTCCTGCCGAAACAGCTTTCGGATGCGGAGGTTCGCAGCAACATCGCCGCGATCATCGCGGAAATCGGCGCCGCCGGCCCGAAGGACATGGGCAAGGTGATGGCCGTCCTGAAGGAGCGCTATGCCGGCCAGATGGATTTCTCCAAGGCCTCCGGCGCCGTCAAGGAACAGCTGAACTAATCAGCGCAGGCTCGCCGTCTTTCTGGCGGCGAGCCCCAGAACCGCTTCTGCGGCAGCATCGACAATGGCGAATTTCGCGGCCTGATAACCCCAATACTCCATGATAAACGCGCGCGAAATCCAGGTATCGCCCTTATAGGGCGGTTGTGTCCAACCCACGCTTCCCATTTCGGATGCCGTCGTCAGCAGGCGCTTCAAATGCGTGTTGGAGATCATGAACTGGTCACGGATTTCCTTGAGCGACACGGGGCCGATGTGGGCCCGTTCCGAGTTGCGATCGAAGTTGTCGATACTGATCATAAGGTAGTCCATGATCAGGCCGCCGGAGTTTGCCCAGTTGAACAGATTGTATGTAGCGCCTGGGTCGCGCACGGCATCGCTATCGATAATCCCCTTGGAGATCAGCGGCTGCATCCTCGAGAAGGCCGAGGGGTCGGCATTCATCCGGTCCAGCCGATTGCCGCCGTCAAGACTGTCGAGAATAAAAAGGTGGGTGGCGAGCCACCTGTAAAAGTGTTCGTGAGCGGTTTCCGTCGGCTCCAACAGGCGCGTGCGCTTGTCGCTGGTACTCAAGACCGGACTAAGGAACCGGTAGGCTAGCATTTCCTGGATAAAGGCTGCGGCGGTATTGCGGCTCGCAATCTTGTTCGCAACGGCAAAGGCGATGAAACGGCGCGAATAAAGGCCGAGCTTCGGTTCGCCGGGATAGCCGAAGTGGAGTGCAAAGCCGGCATGGGCCATCAACCAGCGTTGCTGCGCGGCAAAGATCGATGCGATGCGCGGGCTCTCGCGGTAGATCGTCAGCATTTCGCGGGCGCAGTTCAGCACGGCCACGAAAAAGGCGTCGCTTTCTAAAAAATCCTCAACTCTATGTGGCATTCGATGATCCCGGTAGGATACTTTCATTGGGCATCGAAGGAGAACTGTCAATGCCATCCACTGCCCACAGCGGACATGGAGACATCGAAGATAAAACTTTTAGGTGAAATTATAGAAGGCAGGAGCTGGGGGTGCTCCTGCCTTCTTGCTCTTTGCTTCCGGTGGCGACGCAGGACCGAGATCCAAGCCACCGGTTACTCGCAAAGACACCCTTGCGAGGCGGCGCCGGGGGTAGGGATGGTGCCTCGCTTGGGGATCGCTTCTTTCCCATTGAAGTTATTGCGACGCGGCAACTGATTCAAATTACAAAAAAATAATGATTGGCGACGGGGCTGCCTTAGGTGTGGCAACCGCGATGGAGGCTACTGCGCGCCGACATGAAATTCGTCGGTCGGAGCAATTCGGAAGCCGTTGTTCCGAAATCGGTTTTTGACGATAGTCAAGAACTGAGACGGTCGGGACGCCTGCTTACATACACGCAAAACGTGGGGTTATTGCCGTCAGTGTCGCACCCCCTGTCGCAGGGGCGGTAACGCATTTTTGAACACTCATTTCGGGAGAATTTTGAGCAGGCAATGGTCCTGTGAATAGCGCGGCTTTCGCCCAAATGCCGTGGCATCTGCGTATGAACCTGCTTATATGGACCCAATCAAGAGGTTCACATGCGCTTTTCCAATTCCTTTCTCGACGAGATACGCGATCGCGTGCCGATTTCGGACGTGATTGGCCGTCGTGTGAGCTGGGACAAGCGCAAGACCAACGTGTCGCGCGGCGACTATTGGGCCTGCTGCCCGTTTCACGGCGAGAAGTCGCCGAGCTTCCACTGCGAGGACCGAAAGGGGCGCTACCACTGCTTCGGCTGCGGCGTCACCGGCGATCACTTCCGCTTTCTCACAGATCTGGAAGGGTTGAATTTTCCGGAGGCGGTGCAGCAGATCGCCGACATGGCGGGCGTTGCCATGCCGGTTGCCGATCCGGTTATGGAGAAGCGCGAGAAGGAGCGCACTTCGCTTCTCGACGTGATGGAGCTTGCGACCAAGTACTTTCAGGATCAGTTGCAGACGGCAAACGGCGCGCGGGCGCGGGCTTATCTTCGCGACCGCGGGCTGACGGGACGCACGATCGAGACCTTCCGGCTCGGCTTTGCCCCCGATAGCCGAAACGCACTCAAGGAGTTTCTGGCGGGCAAGGGCATTGCCAAGGAACAGATCGAAGCATGTGGGCTGGTGGTCCATGGTCCCGAGGTGCCGGTCTCCTACGATCGCTTCCGCGACCGCATCATGTTCCCGATCCTGTCATCTCGCGAGAAGGTAATTGCGTTCGGGGGGCGTGCCATGTCGCCGGATGCGCCCGCGAAGTATCTCAATTCCAACGAGACAGAGCTGTTCCACAAAGGCAATGTGCTCTACAATTTCGCACGCGCCCGCCGGGCGACGCAGGGTGCGAACGGCGAGGGCACGATCATCGCCGTCGAAGGCTATATGGACGTGATCGCGCTGCATCAGGCCGGCGTCGAGAATGCCGTGGCGCCGCTCGGCACGGCATTGACCGAGAACCAGCTTGAACTCCTCTGGAAGATAACGCCGCAGCCCGTGCTTTGCTTCGATGGCGACGGCGCCGGCATTCGCGCCGCCAATCGCGCTGCCGATCTGGCGCTTCCGCATATCAAGCCGGGGCGCACCGTGCGCTTTGCCCTGTTGCCCGACGGCAAGGACCCGGACGATTTGGTGCGCAACGAAGGCCGTGCGCCCTTCGACAAGGTGATGAGCCAGGCGAAGCCGCTGGCAGAGATGATCTGGGGCCGTGAGATCAATACCGGGCAGTTCGAGACGCCTGAAGCGAAGGCCGAGCTCGAAGCGCGGTTGAAGCAGCTGGTTGGTGTCATTGCCGATGAGAATGTGCGCCGTCACTACCAGCAGGATATGCGCGACCGCCTGAACGGCTTCTTCCAGCCGCAATTCCAGAATCGCGGCAATGAGCGGCGAAGCTTTGATCGTGGCGGTGGACAATCCCGTGGCCGTGGCAACGAGGGGCCACGCGGCCCGCGCCTTTCCGGCGGAGGCATTTCCGATCGGCTCGCCCGCTCCGGTCTGGTTCGAGGCCACCAGGAGACGCCTGCCTTGCGCGAGAGCGTTCTGGCGCTGACAGTTATCAATCATCCGGCCTTGATGCAGGACGAGTACGACGAAATCGCCTCGATCGACTACGACAATCGCGAGCTTCAGCGGCTCTGGTCTGTCATGCTCGGCGCCGCCGCGGCCGTGGCCGGCCCGCACCTCACGCGAGAGCACCTGCTGGAGCGCATGGAAGAGCAAGGCTTCGGCTCATTGCTGCAGGGGCTCGAGCAGCAGATCCGCAATGCCCGCCTTTGGATCGCTACATCGGAGGCTGCGATGGAGGATGCGCGCGAAGGCTACCGGCAGGCGCTCGCCTTCCACAAACGCGCCAAAGCGCTGCGTTTCCAGAAGATCGAGCTCGAACGCGAGATCGCCGAGGCAACCGAGGCCGGCAACGGCGAGGTGATCGATCAGTTGATGCGCGCATTGCAGGAGGTTCATTTCGAGGGGCTTCGCTTAGAGAACCAGGAAGCGATCATCGATGGATTCGGCGTGCTCTCCGGCCGCGTCAAGGGAGCGGCTAGCCATTGAGGGATTCTACAGAGCAACTTTCTGCCGGCGATGCGCTGTTCGGCGCGGAGCGCTCGCCTCTTGGCATTCTTAACCGTGTCTATGGCTATCCGGCCTTCCGCGGCAAGCAGCAGCAGGTGGTGGAGCATGTCGTCGCCGGCGGCGATGCCGTCGTTCTCTTTCCGACGGGGGCCGGCAAATCGCTCTGCTTCCAGATTCCGGCGCTCTGCCGCGAAGGTGTCGGCATTGTCGTTTCGCCGCTGATTGCGCTGATGCGCGATCAGGTGGAGGCGATGAAGCAGCTCGGCATCAGGGCCGCGGCACTGAACTCGGCGCTGTCACGCGAGGAGTTCATCGAGGTTCGTCGCGCGATTGCCGCAGGCAAGCTCGATCTCCTTTACGTGACGCCGGAGCGCATTCTCATGGATGGCTTCCGCGACACGATCGGTAACGCGCGGATCTCGCTCTTCGCGATCGACGAGGCGCATTGTGTTTCCCAATGGGGCCATGACTTCCGCCCCGAGTATCGCGAGCTTGGCAAGCTGGCGGAGCACTACCCGGGTGTGCCGCGCATTGCGCTGACGGCGACGGCCGACTCGCACACCCGCGACGATATCGTCGAACGGTTGGCGCTGAACAATGCCCAGGTCTTTACGACCAGCTTCGATCGCCCGAACATTTCCTACGAAATCGTCGAGCGCGATCAGCCGCGCCAGCAGTTGCTGCGGTTTCTTTCCGGACACAAAGGCAACAGCGGTATCGTCTACTGTCTGTCCCGCGCCAAGGTCGAGGATACGGCCGAGTGGCTGAACGGGCAGGGCATTCGGGCGCTTCCCTATCACGCCGGCATGGACAGGGTGCTTCGCGATGCAAATCAGGATGCCTTTCTGAAAGAGGATGAGCTTTGCCTTGTCGCCACCGTCGCCTTCGGCATGGGGATCGACAAGCCGAATGTGCGCTACGTCGCGCATCTCGATCTGCCGGGCTCGGTCGAGGCGTACTACCAGGAGACGGGCCGCGCCGGGCGCGACGGCCTGCCTTCCGAAGTCTGGATGGCCTACGGCATGGCCGACGTCATCCAGCGCCGCCGGATGATCGACGACGGTGGTGCGGCCGACGAGATCAAACGCGTTGAGCGCTCCAAGCTGAACGCGCTGCTGGCGATCTGCGAAACCGCCTCGTGCCGCCGTCAGGCAATCCTTGCGCATTTCGGCGAGGCGCATGCCGGCAAGTGCGGTGGCTGCGATACCTGCCTGAAGCCGGTCGAGACCTGGGACGGGACGGAGGCAGCCATCAAGGCGCTTGCCGCGATCTACCGGACCGGCGAGCGGTTCGGCACCGGGCATGTCGTGGATGTGCTGCTCGGCAACGTCAACGAGAAGACTGAACGCTTCGGCCACACGACAATGCCGGTCTTTGGCGCCGGAAATGATCTGCCGGCCCGCACGTGGCAATCGGTATTCCGGCAATTGCTTGCGATGGGATTAGTCCGCGTCGACAATGAAGCGTTCGGCGCCCTGAAGCTCGAGGCGGAGGCCCGCGCCGTCTTCAAGCGCGAACGCCCGGTTTTCTTCCGCAAGGATCGTCCGGTTGCGGAACGACGTTCGAAACGAACGGCGCAGGTCGAGCGGCGCTCCGTTCTTTCAGGCGGAGACGGCGTGCTCTTCGAAGCCTTGCGCGCGGAGCGGACGGCGATCGCGCGCTCGCTCGGCGTGCCGCCCTATGTTGTCTTCCCCGATACGACACTCATCGCCTTCGCGACCGAGCGGCCGCGGACGCACAAGGAGATGCTCAACATCTCGGGGGTCGGCCAGTCGAAGCTCGAGCGCTACGGTGATGCGTTTCTGGATGTGATCCTCGGTCACGATGACTAGGCTGCGCCGAGGGTGACGGTTGGATCGGGCATGACATGCTGACGCTTTCAAGGTCTTTAGGATCCAAAGCCCCCCGTCTCGAGCCACGCGTTTTACCAAACTTTACCGAGATAGAAACATCGGAACGGTGCTGTCTTTCAGCATGGACTGTGTTACGCCACCGAAGAGGCGTTGCTGCAGGCGTGGGTGGTTATAGGCACCCATCACGATGAGATCTGCCGCGACATCGAGGGCGTGCTGCCTCAATGCCTCGTCCACCCGCCGTCCGCCGCTGGGCACGCGGTCAACTTCGACATTGATCCCATGCCGCGCAAGATAGGCCGCGATGTCGGCTCCAGGTTCCTCACCGTTTGCTGTTGCTGAAGAGACCGGATCAATAAGTGTCACGTGAACCGTGTCGCTGGCTTTCAGGAAATCCAGGGATTGCCGCGCCGCACGGGCGGCTTCGTTGCTGGAGTCCCAAGCAAGCAATACCGACTTCGGAGACGTCGTCATCGATCTCTTGGCGGGATTGATCAAAATCGGGGTCGGCGATTGAAAGAGTGCTCCGTCGATAACGCGTTTTCGCAGGGGCTCGTTGCGCGCCGTCTGAGCCTCGACAAGAACCAGGTCCGCATAAAGGGAACGTTCGGCGATGTCGTCATCGACCCAGGCGAACTCTGTGTAGATTTCCTGCACATCGCTTGAAAGATCGGCGTTCCGCAGTTCCGCTTTGACTGCCGCAGCTTCTTCGCCGAGGTGTTCGATTTCGCGCTGCTGCTCGTCGAGCCACGCTGTGGAGATCGCCTGGTATGTTGCGATCGCGGGCACGGCACCCATGCTCATCACAAGCGCTGTCAGATGTGCGTCGTGACCCTCGCAGAACTTCACGGCGTTGCTGAGGTCGTCGGCCCAATGGTCGACGCCGAGAACAGCTAGAACGGTTTTGATCGTCATTTTGACCCGCCTTTCTGTTGGATGAAGCCGATTCTACTCCTTTCGCGCCGACCTGCATTGATCTCTGTCAAAATCGTACCGCGGATATGCTTTGGCGAACTATGGCGGCGAAATCCGGCGTTGACGACGGCAAGACAGGCTCTTGGCTATGTGCTAGTGCAGGGCATCGGGAAACATCACAAGAAGGGCATTCAATGACCTTGGAATTCCTCTCCTACCTCCGCACCGAACTTGCCGCACTGAAGGATGCCGGACTTTACAAGTCCGAGCGCGTCATCACCTCCAAGCAGGCAGGCGAGATTGCCGTTGCCTCCGGCGAGCGCGTGCTGAACTTCTGCGCCAACAACTATCTCGGGCTCGCTGATAATGAGGAGCTTGTCGAAGCGGGGAAGAAGGCGCTCGACCGCTATGGCTACGGCATGGCGTCGGTGCGCTTTATCTGCGGTACACAGGAAGAGCACAAACAGCTCGAGGCCCGCATTTCCTCCTTCCTCGGCATGGAAGACACGATCCTCTATTCCTCTTGTTTCGACGCCAATGGCGGTCTCTTCGAGACGCTGCTCGGCGAGGAGGATGCAATCATCTCCGACGCGCTGAACCACGCCTCGATCATCGATGGCGTGCGTCTCTCCAAGGCGAAGCGCTTCCGCTATGCCAACAACGACATGACGGCGCTGGAGGAAGAGCTGAAGAAGGCGGAAGGCAGCCGCTTCAAGCTGATCGCTACTGATGGTGTCTTCTCGATGGACGGCATTATTGCCAACCTGCAGGGCGTCTGCGACCTCGCCGAGAAATATGGTGCGATGGTCATGGTCGACGACAGCCACGCCGTCGGCTTCGTCGGGAAGCATGGGCGCGGGTCAGCCGAGCATTGCGGGGTTGAGGGCCGGGTCGACATCATCACCGGCACGCTCGGGAAGGCGCTCGGCGGTGCCTCCGGCGGCTATACTTCGGCAAAGGCGGAAATCGTCGACTGGCTGCGGCAGCGGTCGCGCCCCTATCTGTTCTCGAACACGCTGGCACCGGTAATTGCGGCTGCGTCGCTCAAGGTCTTCGATCTCATCGAGAACGGTGATGCGCTGCGCGAGCGGTTGGCAGCCAATGCGGCGCTGTTCCGCTCCGAAATGACGAAGCTCGGCTTCACCTTGGCGGGCGAGGGGCATCCGATCATTCCTGTCATGCTTGGCGACGCCAAGCTGGCGCAGGACATGGCGGCGCTCATGCTGAAGAAGGGCGTCTATGTGATCGGCTTCTCCTTCCCTGTCGTGCCAAAGGGACAGGCGCGCATCCGCACGCAGATGTCGGCGGCGCATTCACGTGCAGATGTCGAGCGGACGATTGCGGCCTTTGCCGAAGCCGGCCGCGAACTCGGTGTCATTTAAAGGGTTTGGGAGAGTTAGATCATGTCGAACATGATGAAGGCGCTGGTCAAGGCGAAGCCGGAGGTGGGGCTTTGGATGGAACATGTCCCGGTTCCCGAGGTCGGACCGAACGACGTGTTGATCAAGGTGAAGAAATCCGCGATCTGCGGTACCGATGTCCATATCTGGAACTGGGACCAGTGGGCGCAGAAGACCATTCCTGTGCCGATGGTCGTCGGCCATGAATTCTGCGGAGAGATCGCTGAGATCGGCTCGGCGGTTACGAAATACCATGTCGGTGAACGTGTTTCCGGCGAGGGGCATATCGTCTGCGGCAAGTGCCGCAACTGTCGTGCGGGCAGGGGCCACCTCTGCCGCAACACGCTCGGCGTCGGCGTCAACCGCCCCGGCTCGTTCGGAGAGTTCGTCTGCATTCCCGAGGCGAATGTGGTGCCGATTCCGGACGATATTTCCGATGAGATCGCCGCGATCTTCGACCCGTTTGGCAACGCGGTGCATACAGCTCTTTCCTTCGATCTCGTCGGCGAGGATGTGCTTGTCACCGGCGCGGGCCCGATCGGCATCATGGGGGCGCTGGTCGCCAAGCGATCGGGCGCCCGCAAGGTGGTCATAACAGACATCAACCCGCATCGGCTTGATCTCGCCCGCAAGCTCGGCATCGATTATGTCGTCGATGCCTCGAAGGAGAACCTCACCGACGTGATGAAGTCGATCGGAATGACCGAGGGCTTCGACGTCGGGCTTGAAATGTCCGGCGCTGCGCCGGCCTTTCGCGACATGATCGACAAGATGAACAATGGCGGCAAGATCGCGATCCTCGGCATTGCGCCTGCCGGCTTCGAGATCGACTGGAACAAAGTCATCTTCAAGATGCTTAACCTGAAGGGCATCTACGGTCGCGAGATGTTCGAGACTTGGTACAAGATGATTGCTTTCGTGCAGGGCGGGCTGGATTTGTCGCCCGTTATCACGCACCGGATCGGGATCGATGAGTTCCGGGAGGGATTCGAGGCGATGCGCTCGGGCAATTCAGGCAAGGTGGTTATGGACTGGAACTGAGGAGGATCGATGCAGTACGAAGGAAGCTGCCATTGCGGCAACATCGCATTTGAGGAGGAGGGGAGTTCACCTCCGCCCTTGATTGCAATTGTTCGCTATGCCGACGGCGCGGAGGGCTGCTCGCCTTCGTTCCCCGCGACAAGTTCACCCTGAGAACGCCGCGTGAGAAGCTGTCCACCTATACGTTCAATACCCACACGATCCAGCACCGCTTTTGCGGCACTTGCGGCATCGCTCCCTTCGCGGAAGCTAAGATGCCTGACGGTGCCGAGATGGCCTGCATCAACGTTCGCTGCATTCCCGCTGTTGATCTTGCAAGTCTGGAGATCCAGCCCTGGGATGGGCAGTCGCATTAAGCTTCGACGGAGGTCGAACAAAACAAACGGCGGGCACGTCGAATCTTGGCGGCGACTTGGCTGTTCAGGAAGAATGCCTGCTGCTCTTGTCTTCTCGTGGTGACATCCTATTTATGGTTGGCAATCGCTTGGGCGGTTCCGGGCCTGTGGATAAGGCTTTTTCCGGGTTTTGTGAGGCTTTTTTGCTAGAAAAGCTTGACGAGAACAAAAAATGTGGGAATCACCGTTCGACTTGGAAAGCGGTGAACTGGGTCAAGGGCGGATCGCACAACCATGGCCGGACATTTGATGACAATGAAGCTCTGTCGTCCGGCGCCGGCAATCGTGGTTAATCAGGCATTAAATCTCATCCCGTTAGGTGAGACTAGGTGATTCGAGACGGTCGTTTGCGGCGTATCGGCTGCGTGCGGCCGTTCACTGCGACGAGTTTGAATAGCGTCAGGAAGGCGACGACATAAATGGCAACCAAGGTCAAAGAAAACGAAGAAGCGGAAGTCGAACGCGACGGCGGCACCGACGGCCCTCTTCTCGATCTTTCCGATGACGCGGTCAAGAAGATGATCAAGGCCGCGAAGAAGCGCGGCTATGTAACGATGGACGAGTTGAACGCCGTCCTGCCGTCAGAAGAAGTGACGTCCGAGCAGATCGAAGACACGATGTCGATGTTGTCGGACATGGGCATCAACGTCATCGAAGACGAAGAAGCCGAGGAAGCCACGGCCGGCGGCGACGATGATGATTCCGGCTCCGACGACGAGAGCGAAGGCGGCGAGCTCGCACCTTCCGGCGGCACTGCCCTTGCGACCGCCAAGAAGAAGGAACCGACCGACCGCACCGACGATCCGGTTCGCATGTATCTGCGCGAAATGGGCTCGGTGGAGCTGCTGTCGCGCGAAGGCGAAATTGCGATCGCAAAGCGCATCGAGGCCGGCCGCGAAACCATGATCGGCGGCCTCTGCGAAAGCCCGCTGACGTTCCAGGCGCTGATCATCTGGCGCGATGAGCTCAACGAAGGCACGACGCTGCTTCGCGAGATCATCGACCTCGAAACCACCTATTCCGGCCCGGAAGCCAAGGCTGCACCGCAGTTCCAAAGCCCCGAGAAGATCGAGGCTGACCGCAAGGCCGCCGAAGAGAAGGAAAAGACGCGCCGCGTCCGTTCTGGCGACGACGACATCACCAATGTCGGCGGCGAAGGCCTTCCTCCGGAAGAGGAAGAAGAAGACGAAGACGAGTCCAACCTGTCGCTCGCCGCTATGGAAGCGGAACTGCGCCCGCAGGTCATGGAAACGCTCGACATCATCGCCGAGACCTACAAGAAGCTGCGCAAGCTTCAGGACCAGCAGGTCGAGCAGCGGCTCGCTGCCACCGGCACGCTGTCGTCTGCCCAGGAGCGCCGGTACAAGGAGCTCAAGGATGAGCTCATCAAGGCCGTCAAGTCTCTGTCGCTGAACCAGAACCGCATCGACGCCCTCGTCGAGCAGCTTTACGACATTAACAAGCGCCTCGTTCAGAACGAAGGCCGCCTGCTGCGTCTCGCTGAATCCTACGGCGTCAAGCGCGACTCGTTCCTCGAGCAGTATCAGGGCGCCGAACTCGATCCGAACTGGATGAAGTCGATCGGCAATCTGGCGGCACGCGGCTGGAAGGAATTCGCCAAGGGCGAAAACACGACGATCCGCGACATCCGCCAGGAGATCCAGAATCTCGCAACGGAAACCGGCATCTCGATCTCGGAATTCCGCCGCATCGTGCACATGGTGCAGAAGGGCGAGCGCGAAGCCCGCATCGCCAAGAAGGAAATGGTCGAAGCGAACCTTCGCCTCGTCATCTCCATCGCCAAGAAGTACACGAACCGTGGTCTGCAGTTCCTCGACCTCATTCAGGAGGGCAACATCGGCCTGATGAAGGCGGTCGACAAGTTCGAATACCGCCGCGGCTACAAGTTCTCGACTTACGCGACGTGGTGGATCCGTCAGGCGATCACCCGTTCCATCGCCGACCAGGCCCGCACGATCCGTATTCCGGTGCATATGATCGAAACGATCAACAAGATCGTCCGCACGTCGCGCCAGATGCTGCACGAAATCGGTCGCGAGCCGACGCCGGAAGAACTGGCCGAAAAGCTTGCCATGCCGCTCGAAAAGGTCCGCAAGGTCCTGAAGATCGCCAAGGAGCCGATCTCGCTCGAAACCCCTGTCGGTGACGAAGAGGATTCACACCTCGGCGATTTCATCGAGGACAAGAACGCGCTGCTGCCGATCGACGCCGCCATCCAGGCGAATCTGCGCGAAACGACGACCCGCGTTCTGGCATCACTGACGCCGCGCGAAGAGCGCGTGCTGCGCATGCGTTTCGGCATCGGCATGAACACCGACCATACGCTCGAGGAAGTCGGTCAGCAGTTCTCGGTTACCCGCGAACGTATCCGTCAGATCGAAGCGAAGGCGCTGCGCAAGCTGAAGCACCCGAGCCGTTCGAGAAAGCTTCGCAGCTTCCTGGACAGCTAAGCTTCCACCTTCGACTGGAAACATCCAAGAGCCGGGCCTTGTGCCCGGCTTTTGCTTTTCTGGCACCCTTGCGGGCCGTGGCATTTCTTGTTGTCGCATGGGGACAGGAGTAAGGTAGACACTACGGGGGACAGGACCGACCACAGCGCGTGAGCGAAGGTCGCCATAGCCTGTTGCGTAGGGCCAAGACCCTCCGGTGGGAGGTGTGCAATGACCACTTACATCGTGCTTATTAATTGGACGGATCAGGGCATTCGCAACGTTCGCGACTCGGCAAAGCGCCTGGACGCGGCAAAGAAGCTGCTTGGCGACATGGGCGGCTCCTTCCAGAATTTCTTCCTTACCTTGGGCGATCACGACATGGTTGCTGTCTGCGAGGCGCCTGACGATGCTGTCATGGCGCGCTTCGGGCTGTCGCTTGGGATGGCGGGTAATGTGCGCACCAAGACGCTAAAGGCGTTTCCGGAGGCTGCCTATCGCGAGATCATAGGCTCGCTCGGATAGCCCTTGACCTTCTCGCAGAGGCGAATACGCGCAAACATGTGGAGGACGTGCCGCGCGAAAACGGTTGCGTTCGCGTGGCACGAGGCTTTTTTGTTTTACGGCTTGATGATGCCTTCTTAAAAGGCCACATCGGTAGCGTGGCGCAGGGCATCGTTCGTAGGCATGCAGCAGACTTCGGGAAAGAAATGGGGAGCATTCGGCTGGGGCATCTTTGCCTCCGTTCTGCTGCACCTTGCCGTCGTCGGCTTCTTTCTCGTGAAGCTGCCCGTACCTGCGCCTCAGCCGGAGGAGGAAACCGTCAGCGTCGACCTCGTGCCACCGCCAGAAGAAAAGAAACCAGAGGAAAAGAAACCCGAGGAGAAGCTGCCGGAATTGAAGATGCCGGAAGAGCCCAAGCCAGAGGAGCCGAAACCCGAGGAGAAGAAGGCAGAGGAAAAGCCGGCCGAGAAGCCGCCGGAACCGCCGAAGCAAGAGAAGGCCGAGCAGCCGCCGCCTCCGCCACCACCGCCTCCGCCGCCGGAGCAGGCAAAGACGCCGGAAGAGAAACCGCCGGAAAAACCACCGGAAGCAGCAGCTGCAGAGGATGCCAAGTCCAAGGAGCAGTCTGGCAAGGGGCAGCCGCTGCCGGTGCTGCGCCCGGTGACGGAATTTGGCGACAAGGATTCCGGCCCGGAGAAATCGACCGAGGGGGATGCTTCCGTCGCGGGTGTAAAGTCTGATACGCCGAAGCCTTCACCTGAACCCAAGCCTGAAACCCAGGAAGATCAGGTGAAACCGGAGCAAACGACAGAGGCAGCCAAGACACCTGAAAGCAAGGAACCGCCGGCCAATCCGGTCCCTGATGATGTCGACCTGCCGCGGGTCGACCTGGCGGAAAGCCATGCCGAGAAGAACGGTCCAGCCGCCGGCGCCGAAAGCGAGGCCAAGACCAGCTTTGAGCAGGGCAAACCGCCCAATGCAACGAAGCCCGATGCGACGGCAACCGCACAGGCGGACAAGCCCGTCGAGCTGACGGAGGCGAAGACATTGTTCTCGCAGAATATGACGAATGATCCAGTAGCGAGAACCGCAATGGGCGATCTGCCGCGGAGTGTTCGTGTCGACCAACTCTGCGGCACGGAGCTTCGGCAGCAGCTGATGCATGGTTCCCCGTCATATCGGCCGGAACTCCTGCCATCCTACCGCTTGTCAAAGGGCACCGTTCTCCAGGTCCGGAAAGGCGCATTTCGGGCTGCGGGCCGCTGGTATGATGTCAGTTTCCGTTGCGAGGTGGACGATGGGGCCACGAAAATCCAATCGTTCAGCTTTGCCGTCGGCAATCCGGTTCCAAGGAGCGAATGGGCGAGCCGCCGTTTCCCGATGGACTAGCGTTCACCAGTTCGGCGCAAGACAGTCCCTTTAACCCTTTCCCATCGCCACATGTCGGTGGCGCGTGAAAGGACAATGAGATGTCGAACGAAATCGAGCGCTTCTTCGAACTGCAGGATGAAGCGACCAAGGCTGCCTTTTTCGAGAATCGCGGAGACGAGCTCACCGATATCCTGGTTGCCGCGCTCGATGATGTCTGGGCGATTCTGGCAGACAAGGATCTGGGCGAAACGCTCCATTGAGCACTTTGGCCAGCATGATCGCTTGAGGCGATGGGCAGCGAGGGGTGTCGCTTGCCGTTGTTTTCGGTGGCTTCGGCTGGCACTATGCGGCTTCATCTCTGAAAGCCCACTCATGGCCCGCAGTCAATTTCGCATGTTCAGGTCGGCGGTTGCCGGCATTGAGGCCGTGGCTGCCAGTAGCGGCCGGAGCTTCGCGCGCCATACTCATGAGCAGTTCGGCATCGGGCTGGTTTCGTCAGGTGCGCAGAAATCGCTGAGCGGGCGTGGGATGGTCGAGGCTGGTGCCGGCGACATCATCACGGTCAATCCGAACGAAGTGCATGATGGCACGCCGATCGGTGAGGGCAGGTCGTGGCGAATCCTCTACTTCGACCCTGCGGTGATCACTGCCAACCTCTCCGAAGTTACAGGGGGACGACGATCGGCGGTCGAGATTGCGCATCCGGTGCTGCATGACAAGGCGATCGCGGCGCACTTCGAGGCAGTTTTTGCGCTCTTGACCAACGAGGGAGGGCGGCAACTGCAGCTGGAGCAAGTCCTGCTTGAACTCGTCGCCCGCGTCTTTGCGGAGGCCGTCCCGAACGATCGGCCGGGTGCACCCCAGGCCATTCGGACCGCGCAGGAAATGATCGACTGCGATCCTACAGCGGCAATCTCTCTGTCCGACCTGGCCCGTGCGAGCCGGCTCAGCCGGTTTCAGGTATTGCGGGGTTTCGCGAAAGCAACCGGCATGACGCCACATGCCTATCTGGTCCAGCGCCGCATCCATCTTGCGCGGCGTCTGATCGCGGGCGGCGCACCCTTGGCGGAGGCCGCCATTGCCAGCGGCTTCGTCGACCAAAGCCACATGACGCGCGTGTTTGTGCGGAAGTATGGGGTCTCTCCGCGCGCCTATGCCAATGCGGTCGCCTGACTGCGCTGCAATTTCATACAAGATCGCTAGATAATTATGGTCTTTCTTCTGCGCAAACAGGAGAAGGCGATGCAGCGACATTTGCAAGGTTACCTCTATCTGACTCTGGCGATGATCACGGTTGGCAGCACCGTTATCGCAAGCCGGGTCATTGCGTCAGGCATGCCGCCGTTCACGGCGACAGCTCTGCGCTTCGCCGCTGCCTTCCCGTTCTTCCTGCTTTTGATGGGTATGACCGGGACCCGCCTGCCAAGCTTGCCGCTTCGCGACTGGATCATCGTCTTCGTTCAGGCCGGTGCGGGCAGTGTTGGCTACACGACCTTGCTGATCTCAGGCCTGAAGCTGACCACCGCGGCCGACGCGGGCGTCATCATCGGGACGTTGCCGGTTGTCGCCGGGGCGCTTTCCGTCGTTGTTCTGCGCGAAAAGCCTCGTTCGTCGATGGTGTTGGCGATCGTGCTGGCGACAACCGGCGTTTTGTTCATCGCGCTTTCACCCGATGCCGGAAGTGGATCCCTGCCTGGCAACGCACTGGTTTTCGGAGCCGTGATCTGCGAAAGCCTGTTCATACTCCTGAACAAGAACCTCAGCACACCGATCTCGGCGCTGACGCAGTCTGCATTGATGACGGGGATTGGCTTCGGCGTCGCCATGGTGGCGGCCGTCTTGGCAGAAGGTGTGCCACGGGAATTCTCGGCAGGTGCGATGTCGGCAGTGATCTACTACGCGCTGGTGCCGACCGTTGTCGGTTTCATCCTTTGGTATGCCGGGGCGGAGCGTGTGAGCGGCGTCGAGGCGTCGCTTTTCACCGCAGTCGCACCGGTTTCCGCGTTATTGATGGCCTTCGTGATACTCGGTGAGCCGCTGCATTCCAACCAAGTTGCCGGCGTCGGCTGCGTGCTGGCGGCTGTCCTAGGACTCGGCTTGTTTCAGCGACGGGCGATGGCGGCAAAGTAGCGTTGTTTGCCGGTGCCGTTCACGGGCGGCGGAAGCGAGGACCCGCCACGGCCGCTCCTGCAATTTGATGGCGCGGCTCCTATATCTGAGTTCTGGCCGAAGGAGCTGCCGATGTCTGCACAATCGATGAAGATACCCGGTCCCGATCACCCGATTACCGTCACGCCCAATCCTGCGCGCGTCGTCATAAAGCTGCGCGGGCAGGCTATTGCCGATAGTCGCAATGCGTTGTCGCTGAAGGAAGCGTCCTATCCTGCCGTTCAGTACATACCGCGCGCTGATGTCGATATGGCGCTTCTCACCCGGAGTGATCACCATACCTACTGCCCGTATAAGGGCGAGGCGTCGTATTTCAACATTGTTTTGGGCGGTGCGGAGGTCGTGAATGCGATCTGGACCTATGAAAGTCCGTATGCCGCTGTCAGCGAGATCAAGGAGCACCTCGCTTTCTATCCCGATCGGGTCGACTCGGTTGAGGAGTTTCCGGGCTAGTGCAGCTCATGGGCGAAACGCCGAATAAGGTAGTGTTCGCCGCGGAGCCGCGGATTCTTGGGAGGAAACAAGGACGGTCCGGCAGGGAAACCGGACCAGTCCCCGTAACTGATCGGAGGTCAATCGGATCAGAAAACGCAGTACCAGGCGGCGCCCTAGGTTGATCCAGGGCGCCGGGGAGTTTGATTAGAACGCGCGCTGCAGGCGGAAGAAGCCCTTCGTTACTTCGTCAGCGTCGTCCGGATCGGTGTAGTCGACGGTTGCCTTGGCATAGAGATTGTCGACGATCTGGTAGTCGACCGTGATGCCGACCTTCCAGGCATCGCCGAGGCCGTCGAACGAGTTGCCGTGGAAGGTGTCGAGATCGGGAACGTAGTTGCCGAAGTACTGGGCCATCGGGGTGATGGTCCACTTGTCGGTCGCCTTGATCGCGTATTCTGCCGCAACAGTCCATTCCGACTGAGAGTAGTAGGAGTTCGGACCAGATGCATAGACACCTGCCAGGCCGAGGGTGCCAGGGCCGATATCAGCGAAGATCATGCCTCGAACAGCGCCTTCTTCGTTGTCGGTGTCGTAGCCGCCGATGAGCTGGTAGCTGACTACGCCAGCCTTGCCGCCAACGCCGAGGGCGACGCCAACGTTGTTCGGGTTTTCACCGTCCTTGAAGTAGCCGTCTTCCAGTTCGTCTACGCTGATGCCGGCGTAGAAATCGCCGTTTTCATACTGGTAGCGAATGGAGTTGTGCAGGGTTTCAAAGCTGGAGAGAACGTCCGGCTCGCCGGAAAGGTCGTCATCCCACCAGCTGTAGAACAGACCAGCGCGGAAGCCGGCGATGTCGATATATGCCGAGTCCAGGGTCGAGTTGGTCGAAGCGTTGTCGCCGTTGTTACGGAGAACGATAACGCCGGTGAGCGGACCATACTCGGTGTCGCTCTTGGCGGTGAACTGAACCTGAGCGCGCGTACGGGCGTTCCAGTCCGAGGTGCCCTTCTGATCCGGGCCGCCATAGACTTCAAAACGCAGGTAACCGCTGACCTTGAGGCAGGTTTCGGTGCCCGGGATGTAGAAGTAGCCCGTGCCGTACGCGTCGCAGACGCGGACGTATTCAACTGGCTCGGGTTCAGCTGCGACGATTGCGTCAGCAGCAAAGACCGGCGTGGACGCAGCAGCAAATGCTGCGGCGGAGGTCAGCAAAGCCATCCGTATGTTCATTTGAAAATCCATTTCCTTTTCGAGTGAACTGCCACCGTGGGAGACGGGGCGGTTCCGATAGTCTGCCTTTCGGCTGGCGGATCAGCGAACCGCCGAAGCCTTAATTTCATCCCTGATTAAATCTATCAATTCTCCCGGTATGAAAATCCCTCGTTGAGACAGCCGTTTGGCTCTTTGTGTGGTTTTTATGTAACAATATCAATCACTTAGGCGCAAAGACACCTTGCGCCGCAACTCTGCGGGGCATCGCGGTGGCCGGTGCTGTTTTCGGAGGCTCGTGGGAGCGCGTCTGGCGCCATCATTGCAATGGCGCCAAAGGAAATCTCCCCGCAGATAGTCCCGCCGCCGGTCGAACTGAAGGGCGCTGATTGGAACGCAGTGTTCCAAATTTGGAACGAAATCTTGTTCGTGGCGGTTGGCATCATCTGCCGGGACAGGTAAGCGATAACGGGCCGCCGGCCTGTCGTGCTTACTGAAAGGGGTGCCCCATGCTCAATGCAGAGGGTGTTTTCCAGGATCTGAACGATTTCGTCTATTTTGCCGCAGTTGTTCGTCACAACGGCTTTTCCGCCGCCGGGCGGGTGCTGAACATGCCGAAATCAAAGCTCAGCCGGCACATCACTGCGCTGGAGACGCGGCTTGGTGTCAGGCTGCTCGAGCGAACGGTCAACCGGTTCCGGGTGACGGAAATCGGACGCGCCTTCTACAATCACTGCGAAAACATGCTGCGCGAAGCCGATCGCGCCGCCAAGGCGATCAACGATGCAACCGGCGAGCCACAGGGGCAAATCCGCATAAGCGTGCCGCACGGATTGCTGGACGGCTCTCTTGGCACCATGATCCCGGAGTTTCTCAATAGATACCCCAAGGTGCAGCTGCAGATACTCACCACGGATCGGCGAGTCGACATCATCGATGAGCGCCTTGATCTTGCAGTTCGGGCGCAATTGACCGAGGAGACCGATTCTGAACTGACGATGCGAGTGCTCAGCAAGGTGGATTTGATCCTTGTGGCCAACCAGAAGGTTGCGAGCTCGCTGCCGTCGATCGAAGGCGTCGAATGTCTTGCCGATGCACCAACGGTATCGTTTGCCGGGCCGATGACGGAGTGGCAGGATTTGGATGTCTGGGAATTCACCGGACCGGATGGCACTCGATACCGGCACCAGCACAAGCCACGCATGAGTTGCCGCAGCGTGTCGGCGATTCTAGAGGCTATCTATGCCGGGGTCGGGGTAGGGCTTTTGCCCGACCACATCTGCGCCGAGGGGATACGCGACGGCCGGTTGGTCCGCCTTCTGCCGGATTACCGGATGTCGCAGGCCACGATCTATCTCGTCTTTACGGCCTCTCGAGGACTGCCGACTGCGGTTCGGGCGCTCGTCGACTTTCTCGTGGAACAGTTCCGAACGCTGCGCGTCACCACGCAGTGCCAGGAGGCCGACATGCAGGCGCAGCGGCTTATCGAGTTGTCCGGCGCTTAGCCCGCGCCCGAGCGCAGCGACGCCGATCTTCGCCATTCGCCGCGCCCTAGAGAAGCTGTCGACAGTCGGCTCGAAATTATTCCCGGCGGCAATTCTCTTGCCTATCGCCGATCCTGCCTAATCTTAAGTTGAAGAGGGATGTCGGTCCAAGCCGCCTCCGTTCGTCCTTGGACGCGCAACAACGCTAAGGGAGAAAAACATGTCCTATGTCGATGGGTTCGTCGTGGCTGTGCCGCAGAAGAACATCGAGGCGTACAAGGCCTTTTCCGCCACCACCGGCGCAGTCTGGAAGTCCTATGGGGCCAAGGAATATGTCGAATGCATCGCCGATGATGTGCCATATGGGGAACTGACCTCGTTTCCCCGTGCGGTCCAGGCGGCAGATGATGAAGTCGTGATCTTTTCCTGGATCGTCTATAGCTCACGCCAGGACCGGGACGACATCATGAAGAAGGTGATGGCAGACCCGCGTCTTCAAGTTGACGCGTGGAAGTCCATCTTCGATGGCAAACGGATGATTTTCGGTGGATTCGTTCCCTTCCTGCAGCTTTGAGAGTTCGGAGGAAATGCGGTACTGACATAAGGTCAGCCGAACGTCTCGCCTCGCAAGAGATATGCAAGTGGAACATCGTTCATGCCCCAGAAGATCATCAGCATTTCCACCAGGGGGCAAGGATTGTACGAGTTTACAGCAGAAGCAGCATCTTTCGTTCGCGCCACTGGCGCGGCCGAAGGGCTGCTGACGGTTTTCGTGCGCCACACCTCATGCTCGCTGCTCATCCAGGAAAACGCCGACCCGGATGTTCGCACCGACCTCGACGGATTCTTCCGTCGATTGGTGCCACCCAGTTCCGATCCTTCGATGCGTTGGATTGTCCATACGACGGAGGGTCCCGACGATATGCCCGCGCATATCAAAGCCGCGTTGACGCAGGTTTCCATCGGCGTTCCGGTTATCGGCGGTCGGCTCGCACTCGGCACATGGCAAGGAATCTACCTGTTCGAACACCGCGACAGGCCGCATCGGCGCGAGATCGTGCTGCATCTCGGCGGCTGAACCTGAACTGAACGGCCAGTTCGAAGATCATTCATTTTCATAGGGTTATGGTCTGCACAATCCCGTACGGGAGATGTAAGCAACCATTTAGAGAGTCGTATCATGACCCATTTCATCACCAAGGCTTCCTTTGCCGCTCTTATCGCATTGGCCTCGATTCCGTTCGCTACGCCGAATGCCTCGGCTTCGGAATGGGGACGTCCACCAGTCCATGTTCAGCACCGTCCAATGCATGCCTGCTCGCCCGTGCAGGCGGTTCAGAAGGCACGTTGGTCGGGTCTGCGCTCAGCGCGCGTCACCAACGTTACGCCGCGCCGTGTCGTCGTTTCGGGCCGCGACCATCGCGGCTGGGACCAGATGGTCTTCGCCAACGTTCGCGGTTGCCCCGTGATCCGCCGCTAAATGACTTCGTCCACAATGGCGCCCTCGGCTTGCCTTGCCCGCGCCATTTTCGGCCTGCTCTGTGCGAATCGCATATGAATGCGCAAATCCGGAAGGGTTGGACATGACCTTGCCGGCAAGAGTGTAGCGAATGGGGAAGGCCTTTGCCGTACCCGAGGGAGAATTTCGATGATGCAATTTCTGGCCAAGGCCGGCCTTGCGACGTTGCTCGTTGTCGGCACGGTTGCCGGGGTGACTGCGCCGGCTTCCGCCCAGGTAGACGTCTATATTGGTAGTGGCCGCCCGCCACCGCCTCCGGGTTACTACCGCCCGCCACCGCCCGACTATAACCGCCCGCCGCCGCGTGGCCGCGGCTGTGACCCGCGGCTGGCAGAAGACATCGCACGTGACTACGGCTTCCGTCGTGCACGTGTGGTCGACGTCACGCCTCGCCGTGTGATCGTCGAGGGCTGGACGCGCCGCGGCGCGGACGAAATCAGCTTCGCCAACGCCCGCGGCTGCCCGGTCCTGCGCCGCTGACGGCGACGATCGCCAGACCCTGAGAAAATAGAAAACCGCCCTCGCAAACGTCTTTCGACTTCGGCAAGGGCGGTTTCTTTTTAGGCTTGAGGAATCGCGTGCGAAGCCGTTTGAGCCGGTTGCTCAATGTCGCCGGTCTCGTCGGTTGAGGTCGCAAGCGACGCCTGATTGTCAGCGGAAACGACCGCCCGCGGCAGCGGCGTGCCGCGTTTCTTTTCACGAGCCAGCGTCAGCAAGCCCGAACAGATGATGAGAACGATGCCGGCAGCCATTGCAAGGTCGATGGCGTCGTGGAAGATCAAATATCCGAACGCGATGGCCCAAAGCATCTGGCTATACTGTGGAGGCGCAACGAGATTGGCCGGCGCCAGCCTGGCCGCGGTCATCAGCATGACGTTGCCCGCCCCACCGAGCAGGCCGTAGCTTGCAATGAACAGCCATTGGCGCGGAGTTGGAACGACCATCTCCGAGAGCATCAATATGCCGCTGACGGCAAGTGTGCCAAGCAGCGCTGCACCGTACAGCGACAGGCGCTTTTCGGCGGGCCCCATCTTTCGCATGATGACGATCGAGATTGCCGCAACCAGGCCGCCGATTGCCGCCGCAAGGTGACCAGCGGACAACTCGCGAAAACCCGGACGCAGCACGATCAGAACGCCGATGAAACCGACGACCACGGCCGCCCAGCGCTGCCAGCGCACATCTTCGCCGAGAAAGATGACGGACAGAATGGTTACGAAGGACGGCAGAAGAAACAGCAGACAGAAAGCCTCGGCCATCGGGAGCTTTGTGAATGTAATGATCGAAGCTATTGCTCCTATCGCGCCGCAAAAGAATCTCATCAGCCACAGAGTACGGTTCGTGCTCCTGACGATATCGAGCCAGGAATCATCCCTGTCTTTGATGAAGGGCAATGCGGCGCAACCGAACAGCGCGCCGATGAAGGCGATCTGATAGGCGGGCACGCCGCCATGCAGGATCTTGATCGATGCGTCACTGAACGCGAACACGGCATAGGCGCCAAACGCGACGAGAACACCGCGCGTTGCTGAAGAGAGGGCTGTCATGAATCAGATTCGTCCGGGAGGAGAGACTTCCAACTTTTACGGACAGCTGGCGGCAAAGCGATTGCCGATTGCGAATAGCTGCCATGCGCAATCGCAAGCCCAGGCTCTCACCGGCCTTCAGGTCGCATATACCTCCAGCGGGCTCTGCAACCGCCGTCGAAGGAAATCCGCGAGCAGCGGTTGCTGCCCTTTCAGGATCTTTTGCTCCGCATCCGGTAGTGTGAACCATTCGGCTCGGTCGACTTCGGGAAATTCCGCCATCACGCCGGAGCGCGGCGGCCACTCCATCTGAAAGTGATTGCTGGCAATGGCTTTGAGATCGGTGTCGGCCTCGATGGCCCAGGCGACGACAATCTTGCCACCGGGTTGTTTGTATTCCCCGAGATGGTGAAAACTGCCTTCGACGTCTACGCCCAACTCCTCGCGGGTTTCACGTCTTGCGGCATCAAGCTCATCTTCGTCCTCTTCCACGAGGCCCTTGGGGATCGACCACGCGCCGATGTCCTTCTTAGCCCAGTAGGGGCCTCCGGGATGAACCAGGAGGACCTCGTAGCTACCATCGCGGAGGCGGTAGATCAGCAGGCCTGCACTCCGCTTGGCCATCTCGACTGCATCCTTTTGCTCTGGGAGGAACGCTGGGCGTGAAGGCCCAGCGTGCTGCTTTTAATTTGGGGTCTGGCGAAGGGCCACGCCATAGTCGCGGTAAACGCTCAGGCAATCGGTATAGCTAAGCGAGCCGTTCTCGCCGTAAATGACATGGGCGCTGGACGCGCTGGTTGCCGCTTCCTCCGATACGAAAAGGATCGCCTCGCCAAGTGATTTTCCCGTGATCGGGAGTTCGGTGCCATCTTCCTGCATGATACCTTCAATGATTGCCGCTATCTGGCGGTGGCTAAAGACCGCCCGTCTGTCTTCCGGTGTCATCGTTCTTACCTCTGCTTGAAATCAATGGATCTATCTGCCCAGCCGAAGCGGTTTCATGACTTCGTGCGCAGCTCTGGTCGACATAGCTGCTCCGCTCGTCGGAATGCCCTAACAATGAGGGGCGGCAGGCGCGTTACCTGACCATCGCCCGATATCGCCGTGTGCGCAAACCGCAGCTGCCGGCCGACTTGGGTCACGACCGCAATAGGTCGTGATAGGGAACTAGATAGAGTCGGATCATCGACCGACAAGGTGGCTGGCGATAACTATCACCATCTAGTGACACAGTGCTCCGTCCCGGCCATCACGATTGCGTTTGGCAATCGGCATGCGTGTCACTATATCGACGCTCACCACAAAAACAGAAGCGACACGGACATGTTTCAACCTGCGACCATTAATTCCGCCAGCAAGGCCGATTTTTACGGGGAGCTCAGCCAGCAACTGAAGGGCTTGCTGCACGGAGAAAGCGATACGATCGCCAACGCCGCGAACACCTCGGCTCTCATGTTCGAAATGATGCCGGATCTGAATTGGGCTGGCTTCTACTTCCTGAAGTCGGACAGCGAGCTGGTCCTCGGGCCGTTCCAGGGCAAGGCGGCATGTGTCCGCATTGCCGTTGGCCGGGGAGTTTGCGGGTCGGCTGTGGAGAAGGGGACTTCGATCCTCGTGGAGGACGTGCATGCATTTCCCGGGCATATCGCCTGCGATGCTGCGTCCCGTTCGGAACTCGTCGTGCCGCTCCATCACAACGGCAAGATCCTCGGTGTCATCGATCTCGACAGCCCGACTGCGTCCCGCTTCGACGCTGAAGATCAGGCCGGTGTCGAGGCTATAGCGCGGATTTTCGTCGAGGCGAGCTACTGAACCCTTTCGGGCTCAGTGATATTTCTCCCGCTCGCGAACGAGGATTGCCGGAGCATTCAGCCCGGCAATCGGTTGGTTGACATCCGCCGGGATATCTCCTGTCAGCTGGAGATCGAGGTAACGCGCGCAGCACACCCTCAGGAAAGACGTGAAGTTCCCGAGATCGTGGCCGGCATCGATGGATTCGTGATGCAACCTGGTAATCAGCTGCGTAACGTTCATGCGGTCTCGCCTGGCGATCTCTTCCAGTTTCGACCAGAAGAAGTTTTCCAGTCGAACGCTTGTCACCATGCCATCAATCCGCAACGATCGAGTCGTGCTCTCCCAGAGCTTCGCGTCCGCCTTGATGAACAGCTCGCACATCTCGTCTCTCCCTCCGTCTCCTCAGGCGGCGTCCGTTTGTAGCAGCGCCGATGCGTCCAGCACAGCCATGAATTGCCGTAACCAGGAGGGATGTGCCGGCCATGCCGGTGCGGTGACGAGGTTGCTGTCCGAGACCGCGTCGCTGATGGCGATATCCGCGTAAATGCCGCCGGCGAGTTCGACTTCCGGGCGGCAAGCGGGATAGGCCGAGCAGGTGCGGCCCTTGAGGACACCGGCTGCGGCAAGGAGCTGAGCGCCGTGGCAGATCGCCGCTACAGGCTTGCCGGCCTCGAAGAAGTGCCGGACGGCTTTGATGACATCAGGGTTGAGGCGCAGATACTCGGGCGCGCGACCGCCAGGGATCACGAGCGCGTCGTAATCTTCAGCGCGAATACTGGAGAAGGTTGCGTTGAGCGCGAAGTTGTGACCGCGCTTCTCGGAATAGGTCTGATCGCCTTCGAAATCATGGATAGCGGTCGCGACTGTCTCGCCGGCATTCTTGCCGGGGCACGCAGCGTGAACCGTATAGCCGCAGGCGAGCAGCGTCTGGAATGGGACCATCGTTTCATAGTCCTCGGTGAAGTCGCCGGTAATCATCAGAATCTTCGAAGCTGGCATCTTTTTCCTCCCAAAACCAACGGGAGGAGCTTAGCAAGGCAGGCGAGCGAACGGGTACTAAGGGAATACTACAGCCGAGATTCCGATGAGGCCGCGCACGCAAAAAGCAAAGGGGAAGCACCGGTCGAGCGCGTCCCCGTCTGTTCTATTGCCAGGCAGACAAAAAAAGTCGCTATTGCTTCTTCTTTTTTGCCTCGTCGTCCATCAGTTCATACCACATGGCGTTGAGGACGGCGAAGGCGGCGGCCAGAGGCAAGCCGAGGATCCATGCGAAGTACCACATCGTCTTTCTCCTTTAATAAGCGTGGCCGCTCTTGTCGTTGACCGTCCCTTCATCGACCTTGCCCCAGAGAACTTTGTAGACCCAGGAAGTGTAGGCGATGATTATCGGCAGAAAAATCAGCGACACGACGAGCATGACGAATAGCGTCGTGTGGCTCGACGAGGCATCCCACACCGTCAGGCTCGAGTTTGGCTCGAGCGAGGAGGGCAGGATGAACGGGAACATCGAGAGACCGACGGTCGAGATGATTCCGAAGATCGAGAGCTTGCTGAAAAGCAGCGTTGCGACTTCCCACTTCGCCCGCATGGCGACAAAGGCTGCCGCGGCTCCAAGGAAGCCCAGGACCGGCGCAATCATCATCCACGGATAGGTGCCGTAGTTGGCCAGCCACGAGCCGTCATGCGCTGCCGTCTTGAGGAGCGGATTCGACGGACCGGCCGGATCGATCTCGCTGGTGATGTTGTAGCCGTTTACACCAAGCGCCAAAAAGATTCCGCCGAGCGCGAAGAGGGCGAGCACGCCAAGCGCGGCCAGGCTGCCGTAGCTTCTTGCACGCCCCGCGACCGGACCGCTGGCTTTCAGGACCAGCCAGGCTGCACCGTGCATGACGAGCATGGCGACCGAAAGCAGGCCGCAAAGCAGCGCGTATGGGTTCAGCAACCCGAAGAACGACCCCTCGTAGAAGATGCGCATGTCAGCCGGATCGAAGCGGAAGGGTACGCCCTGCAGCACGTTGCCGACGGCTACGCCGAAGATTAGCGACGGAACGAAACCGCCGATGAACAGCGCCCAGTCCCAGTTGTTGCGCCAGCGGGCGCTCTCGCGCTTCGAGCGATATTTGAAGCCGACCGGCCTCAGGATGAGCGCGAGGAGGATCGCGAACATCGCGAGGTAAAAGCCGGAGAACGAGACCGCGTAAAGCGGCGGCCAGGCAGCGAAGATCGCGCCGCCGCCGAGGATCAGCCAGACCTGGTTTCCTTCCCAGACAGGGCCGATCGTGTTGATGGCGATACGGCGCTCCGTATCCGTCTTTGCGACGAAGGGCAGCAACGTGCCGACGCCAAGGTCGAAGCCATCCGTGGCGGCAAAGCCGATCAGGATCACGCCGAGAAGCAGCCACCAGATCAAGCGCAGGATTTCGTAGTCTATGAGTTCGTGCAGGATCATGATCGTTACTCCGCGGCTGGAACGAGGGTTTCGGAGATCAGCTCGGCTTCCGGCTCATTGTCCGGCTCAGGTCCCTTTTGGATGGCTCTGATCATCAGCGTCATCTCGACGACGATCAGCACTGTATAGAGCGCGGCAAAGCCGCAGATCGTCAGCAGAACCGTGCTTGCGCCAAGGCTCGACACGGCCATTGCGGTCGGCAGCACACCTTCAATGACCCATGGCTGGCGGCCGATCTCGGCGACGACCCAGCCTGCTTCAATGGCAAGCCAGGGAAGCGGGATGGCGAAGACAGCGATCATCAGCAGCAGTGGATACTTATCCAGGTGGCGCCGTGCCGACAGCCAGAAGAAGGTCGCCGTCAGGACGATGAAGAACATGCCGAGCCCGACCATGACGCGGAACGACCAGAAGAGCGTCGGCACATGCGGAACGGTGTCGCGCGCGGCCTGGGTGATCTGGGCATCAGTCGCCTGGCGCGGATCGTCGACATAGCGCTTCAGAAGAAGGGCATAGCCAAGCTCATGCCCCAGTTCCTCGAAGGAGGTGCGGAGTTGAGGTGCAACCGCGTCCGGCGTTGCGGCGGCACGGATCTGCATCAGCGCGTCGTAAGCCTTGATGCCGTCGCGGATACGCCCTTCAGACTCCCGTTCCAGCTGGTCGATACCGGGTATTTCCGTCGTCAGCGAGCGTGTGCCGATCAGACCCATGACCCAGGGAATGTGAACGGCGAAATGTGTCTCGCGCGCGTCCTGATCGGGGAAGCCGAAGGCGGTGAAGGCGGCAGGCGCCGGTTCCGTCTTCCACATTGCCTCGATGGCGGCGAGCTTCATCTTCTGGTTTTCGGTTGCGAGGTAACCGCTTTCATCGCCGAGGACGACGACCGACAGTGCCGAGGCAAGGCCGAAGGAGGCGGCAACCGTCATAGAGCGCTTCGCCATTTCGAGGTGGCGGCCCTTGAGGAGGTACCAGGCCGAAACACCGAGAACGAAGATCGACGCGCAGACATAGCCGGCCGAGACGGTATGGACAAACTTCGCCTGGGCGACGGGGTTGAAGACCACGTCGAAGAAGCTGGTGATTTCCATGCGCATTGTCTGCGGATTGAGCGCCGAGCCGACCGGGTTCTGCATCCAGCCGTTGGCGACGAGAATCCATAGCGCCGAGAAATTGGAACCGAGTGCCACACACCATGTCGCCATTAGGTGACCGACCCTCGACAGCTTGTCCCATCCGAAGAAAAACAGGCCAACGAAGGTTGCCTCAAGGAAGAAGGCCATCAGCCCCTCGATTGCGAGCGGGGCACCAAAGATATCGCCGACATAGTAGCTGTAATAGCTCCAGTTCATCCCAAACTGGAATTCCATGACGATGCCGGTGGCGACACCGATCGCGAAGTTGATGCCGAAGAGTATGCCCCAGAACTTCGTCATCTGTCGCCAGATGTGGCGGCCCGTCATGACGTAGACGGTCTCCATGATGGCGAGCAGCACGGAGAGTCCGAGCGTCAAGGGTACGAATAAAAAGTGGTAAAGCGCGGTCAGCGCGAATTGGAAGCGCGATAGCGCGACGATGTCTAGTTCCATTGTTTTTCTCCCACGGCCCCATGGGGTATGAAGAGTTTCCGCCAAACCGGATTGCCTGGCGGCCATGTCGTGTGACTCAGTCCGGCCTCAGCCGGTTCAAAGCCTTTTCGAACGCCGTCTCTCCACGGCGTGAAACTTCTGTGATGCGACCATCCTCCATGACCGCGATGGCATCAGCTATCGCGGCTTCGCGACGGATATGTGTGGCGATGACGAGCGAGCGTCCGTTCGCCTTCTCCACCAGACGGCGGATGACGTCGCGCGCGGTGGCGCCATCGAGACCTTCCGTCGGCTCATCCAGCAGCCAGAGCGGCGTGTCGCGCAGGAAGAGGCGGGCGAGGGCAAGGCGGCGCGACTGACCACCCGAGAGCCCCATGCCGCCTTCGCCAAGCGGCGTGTCGAGGCCGCGCGGCAAAGCTGCGACATCCTGCAAGAGGCCCGCCGCGGCGAGCGCCTCGCGCAGGGCGGTGTCTGGTGCATCGGGGCTTGCAAGCAGGAGATTGCCGCGAAGGCTATCTTGGAAAAGCTCCGTTCGCTGCGTCAGCAGGGTGGCGTCGAGGCACTCGACGCTTCCTTGGCTGGCGCGCATTTCGGCTGCGAGGAGGGAAAGAAGTGTTGATTTTCCGGCGCCGCTGGTGCCAACTAGGGCGAGCCTCTCCCCCAATTGCAGATCGAGATCGATATTGTGAAGCACGGGTGTTTCCGTGTCGTGTCCCGCGCTGACGCGGCTCAGGCGAAGCGCAAAGCCGGGAAGTGGCGCGGCGCTGTGGTGTAGTTCTTCATCATCTGCCGACAGGCGGGGCGCGATGCGGCGGGCAGCAATAAGCGTACGGCCAAGTTCCATCGCCCCACGGCGCAAGGCACCAAAGGGCTCGACAGCGGCGAAGGCGATCAGGATTCCAAGCACGGCGACTGGTGGGCTGACTGCGCCCCCATGGGCCAATGCCGCGACTGCCAGCAGCGCACCGGTCAGCAACGCAGTGGCGGTGAAACCAAGGCCGATTGTGATGCCGGCTTCGATGCGGTTTAGGCGGTCGTCGGCGGCCGCGGCGTAGTGGTCGGCATCGGCAATCGCCGTACGCTGCGCGTCGAGGCGTCCGGCCATCAGCAAGTCGGTCTGCCCGGCAACGAGATCGATGGTGCGGGCGCGAATGGCTTCGATGCCGTGGGTGCGTCGACGGGCGTGCTTCGTTGCCCGGCGTCCAGCAAACAGCGGAATGCCGAGACCTGCGACGAGCAAGACACTGCCGGCAGCCAGTCCAAAAAGCCGATCCATGAGACCAAGCGCGACGCTTGTTGCAAACGCTGCGACAATAGCGACGCCCGCGGGTACCAGCACGCGTAGGTAAAGGGAATCGAGTGCATCAATGTCGCCCGTCAGGCGGAAGAGCAGGCGGGCCGGTCGGCGTGCGAGCTCGCGTGCGGCACCGGGCGCGGCCCATCCACGGAACAGCCGTTCGCGCAGAGCTGCGAGGACGCTCAGCGTTGCGTCATGAGTGGCCAGCCGTTCGCCGTAGCGTGAGGCGGTTCGGCCGAGTGCAAGCAGGCGAATGCCGGCCGATGGCATGAAGATGTCGAAGGCGGCAATCGTTGCGGCCGAAAGTCCGGCGATGCCGGTTGCGGTGATGAACCAGCCGGAGAGGCCGAGCAGGGCAATCCCCGCGGAAACGGTGGTCGCGGAAAGTGCGGCCCCAAGAAGCAGACCGCGGCGGCGTGCGGTCAGGAAAAGCCTAACGATCGGCTTGAGGCTGGAAAGCGATGTGCTCACTCGGCGGCCTCCCGTGCAATTTCGCGATCAAGGACGACCGTCCGGCCCATGCGTGCGGCAAGCTGTGGGTCATGGGTTGCGACGACAAGGGTGCGGCCCTTGGCCAGAGCGAGCAGGCTCTCGGTGATGTCGCGTGCGGTTTCGGCGTCGAGATGGGCGGTCGGCTCGTCCGCAAGTACGATGCAGCCCTCCGCATTACAGGCGGCGCGGGCGATGGCGATGCGCAGGGCTTCGCCGCCGGACACTCCCGTGCCTCCATCGCCAAGCGGACGGCGAGCGTGGCTGCGGGCGAAGCGGCCGAGCTTTGCGAGATCAAGGGCTCTTGCCACGGCCTGCATGGAGACGCCGGGCCGGCCGAGCGAAATGTTACCGGCGACCGTGCCGGCAAAAATATGCGGCTTCTGGCCGACCCAGGAGATCTTGGCCTGAAGGGCGGGGCTGGCTGGTTGTCCGTCGAGGGTGACGCCGCCGGTCTCACAGGCGGCGTGGCCGGCGATCAGTGCGAGCAGGGTCGATTTGCCGGAGCCGCTGGCGCCGAGCAAAGCAACATGCTCGCCGGGGCGAATGCTCAAATTGAAGGTATCGATGGCGGCGTTGCTGCCCTCGCTGTAGCGGAAGCCGATATTCTCCAGGCGGATGGCACCAGCTGCAGTTTGGGGTGCGGATGTATCGCTTACGATGGGCAGTTGGAGTCCATCCGCGCTCAGCGCTTCGATCGCCTTGATCGCCGCTTCGCCGGCGGCACGGTCATGCCAGACAGCCGAGAGCTCGCGCAGCGGCTCGAAGAAGGCGGGTGCAAGCAGCAACACGAAGAGACCGCTCGTCAGGTCGAAACCACTGGCCCAGGCACCGAAACGGATCTCGCCGAGCAGGGAGAAGCCGACATAGACGGCGACCAGCGCGACGCCCAGCGCAGCGAAAAGCTCGAGAACCGCCGACGACAGGAAGGCGATTTTCAGAACGGCCATGGTGCGGGCCTTCAGCGAGTCTGCATCGGCTCTGAGCCTCGTCGCGGTGGCATCGACGGCACGAAGCGAACGGATCGTGGCCATGCCACGCAGGCGATCGAGGAGGAAACCGTTAAGGCCGCCAGTCGCCGCCAACTGCTTCTCACTCACCGCCTGCGCACGCCAGCCGATCAATGCCATGAAGATCGGGATCAGCGGCATGGCAAAAAGGAGAATGAGAGCTGCAATCCAGGAAATGGGGAACACGCAGGCAAGGATGACGAGCGGCACTGCACTCGCCTTGAAGCGGGCGGGTTGGAAGCGCGAGAGATAGGGAACGATCATATCGGCTTGCTCGCCGATGATGCTTGCGGCTTCGCCGGAGCTAGGTCTTTTGCTGTCGATCGGCGAGCGTCGGGCGAGGGCTGCGACGGCCAGTTCACGCCGCATCGACAATTCGGCGCGCGCTGCGCGAAATGCCATACGGCCACCGGTGGCCTCGAGGCAGCTTATTACTATCCCGAGCAGTGCAATATAGATGGCGAGCCACAAGACGTCGTTGAAGCCGCCACCGTTCGTGATGCGGCCGACTGCCGTTGCGAGAAGCGCTGCCTGCGGGATCCAGATGAGCGATGCCAGGGTCTGGACAGCCGCTGCCTTGCGCAGCCCACCATGTCTGGGCACAGGTTTCGACGGCTTGCCGAAAGCCTGCTTTCCGTTTGCGTCTAAGCAAGCACTTGCCATAGCGCTAACTCTTGTTCGCAGGATTGGGCCGGCGGCCGCGGCCGAGCGAAACGACTCGGTCCTTGGCCTCTAGCAGCTTCGTCACTTTCGCACCTAAGGAGAGTAACGTTGCAAGCCGCTCTGTTTCAAGTTGTTTTACGTCTTCGTACCAATGCGTTAGCTGCTCGATCAGGGCGTGCATCTCGCTCATGCGCTCTTGGGCATGGCGCTCGGCATCGCTTGCCGGGCGCTGCATCAGGATTTCCCGCAGCACCGAGAGCGTCGGATCGACCTCGCGTTTCTTGCGCTCTTCCGCCAGCGTTCGCAGGATCTGCCAAACGTCGTCCGGGGTGGTGAAGAAGTCGCGCCGGTCATCCGGTTTGTGTTTCAGCAGGACGAGGTTCCAAGTCTGCAGTTCGCGCAGGCTCATCGAGACGTTCGAGCGCGAAATGCTGAGGGCATCGGCAATTTCCTCGGCACAGAGCGGTGAAGGCGATACGTAGAGCAGGGCGTAGATCTGGCCGACCGTGCGGTTGATGCCCCAGCGCGAGCCCATTTCACCGAAATGCAGAACAAAGGATTGAACCAGTGGTGGGAGATTCATATCGGTCTCCGTAATGTCTGTAATTTCAGAAATTTCTGAAATCACTATAATCCGGTCGGCTGTCTGGGCAATCGGCAAGTGAGGCCTGCGGCAATTTGGTGCCTCGATAGGGGTCAGGAAGCAGAAGCCGGCCGATCGCTGGGGAACGGCGTAGCGCGCCGCTGCATCGTGACACTTTGACCACGATCAAGAAATTGCTGTTCTCTCGCCATGGCCGTGGTCTATGCTTTTGCGCGGAGCTGATTTTGATGCGCAAAGACATACATAATTCAAACATACCAGTGCGTTGCATGAGCTGTGAGATCCGCCACAAGGGCGTGTGCGGTGCGCTCAGCGCTGAGGAGCTGCTGATGCTTTCCGCGCATACACGCCTGGTCAATTATCAATCCGGCGACGAGCTCGCTGGCGAGAAGATGCCGGCCGAATCCTATGCCACCGTGATCCGCGGCGTCGTGAAGCTTACTAAGAGGCTGGAAGACGGACGACAGCAGATCGTCGGCCTGCAGTTCGCTCCTGACCTTCTCGGCAGGCTCAATGCGAATGAGAATGCCGTGTCGGTGGAGGCTGCCTCCGACGTCAACCTCTGTCGCATTCCGAAGGCCGCGCTGGAGCGCATGGTCAAGAGTAATCCCGCACTGGCCGAGCGGCTGATGGCGCAGGCGCTGCGTGAGCTGGACGAAGCGCGGGACTGGATGGTAACGCTCGGACGCAAGACGGCCGCCGAGAAGGTTGCTAGTTTCCTGTTGCTGATCGCCACCCATCTCGATCCCGAAACTGTCGGCGAAAAGCGCCGGTTCGAGCTGCCTTTGTCGCGGGCCGACATTGCCGACTTCCTGGGGCTGACCGTCGAAACGGTTTCCCGCCAGCTGTCGAAGCTGAGAACCGACGGCGTGATCTCGATCGTCGCCAACAGGCATATCGAGGTGCCGAAGCTGTCGAAGCTCAAGGCCTGCTGCGGCTCCTGACGATCCCTGTGCGGCATTCTTGAATGCAGGTTGCCGAGCAAGCCCATTCCGTGCAGGAGTGATGGTTCACCTCGTTCGAGAAGAGATCTGCATGTCTGCCTTGGCCAATCCGCTTGTTTCCCGCCTGTCTCCGCCACCCATTCCCTCGGTTCTCGCCTGGGCTCGCGAATACAAGGGCGGCAAAGGTCCACTGGTCGATCTCTCGCAGGCGGTGCCCGGCTATCCAGCCCATCCCGAAATGTTGCGGCTGCTCGGCGAAGCGGCATCTTCGACGAAGACGACGGGCTATGGGCCGATCGAGGGCGAGGGCGTGCTGAGAGACGCCTATGCCCGGCATATGTCTGACGTCTATGGGGCGTCCGTTGCTGCCGCCAATATCCATATCACTGCGGGCTGCAACCAGGCCTTCATGTCGGTGGCCATCGCGCTCGCCGGTTCCGGCGATACCGTGGCGCTGACCAACCCGTTCTATTTCAATCAGGAGACGACGCTGTCGATGCTCGGCATCAAGCGCGTTCTCGTCGACTGCAATACGGAAAATGGCTTCCTGCCTGAGGTGCAGTCGGCCGAAAAGGCGCTCGCGGCCGGCGCCAAGGTCTTGGCGGTGGTCACGCCGAACAATCCGACGGGCGCTGTCTATCCGCCTGAATTGCTGCTGGAACTGTTTAACCTCTGCCGCAAGCATGGGGCGTGGCTGATCGTCGACGAAACCTATCGCGACTTCCTTCCCGAAGGCTATGGCGCCCCGCATCCGTTGCTTGGCATCCCCGGCTGGGAAGACACGCTGATCCTGCTCTACAGCTTCTCGAAGTCCTTCTGCATTCCCGGCCATCGTCTCGGAGCGATCACCGCCGGCGTTAACGTCGTTGCCGAGATTACCAAGGTCATGGACAACATGCAGATCTGCGCGCCGCGCGCTGCGCAGGTTGCCGTTGCCGAGGCAATGCCGATCCTTGCGGACTGGCGGGCGGGAAATCGCCTGGAGATTGCGCGCCGCGCGGATGCGTTGCGGGCCGTCATGTCCGGATTGCCTGGCTGGGAGATCGGTGCGCTTGGCGCCTATTTCGCGTTCATCCGCCACCCGTTCGCGGAGCTCAGCTCAGCCGCTGTCGCAGAGCGTCTGGCGAAGGAGGCCGGTGTTGTTTGCCTACCTGGGAGCTATTTCGGGGAGGGGCAGGAGCACTATCTCCGCCTGGCTTTCGCCAATGCCGATGCGGCTTCGATCAGTTTGCTCGCGGATCGTCTTCGGTAGTTTTGAAATGATGAAGGCCCGCGCTAGCGGGCCTGCATTGTTCAACTCCTGTGGCGTATCGAAGCGGATGTCCCATCCGTCGTCACCCCGGCCCATGAGCCAGGGTCCAGCGCGCGCAAGTCCTTGCGCGCGAAAGATCTTTTCGCACCGCGGACGCCGTGCGGCTGGATGCCGGCTCAAGGCCGGCATGACGGAGACAGTCGTATGAATGTCCGCATCAAGGTGCCTGGCTTTTTCGCAGGTGCCTTTGTCAGACCACGACGGTCAGCGGCGGTATCCGCTTGTCTGCCGGGCTATCCTGCTCGGAGGCCTCCAGCAGATTGAGCTCCCGCCGCTCCTTCTCCGACACGATCGCAAGGTCGAGGACCTTCTGCAGATTAGCGGCGTGGCGGAAGGTCGGGTCGTCCTGCTTTCCGGTTCTGACGGCTTCCGCAAAGCGCTGATAGTTGGTCAGAACAGCCGGGACCTCGATGTCGCGCCAGGTGGCGGTCTCGATATCCTCGCCGAAGCAGCCGCGCAGTTCGGAACCGTCAGGGCGATGGATGACCTCAAGGCTGCCCTTTTCGCCATAGACGCGAAGTTTCAGCTCATTGAGATGGCCGGTTGCCCAGCGGGTCGCATGGATGACGCCGAGTGCACCATTGGTGAAATCGACCGACATGGTGAAGCTGTCGTTGGCATCCAGCAGGTACTCGCCGATCTGGCCGCCCGGTGCCTTGTTAAAGGTCTTAAGGCGGGCAAAGACGTGGTCGATATCGGTCGCCGCGCCATAGGCGGCGAAGTCGAGGATGTGGATGCCGACGTCGCCGAGCACGCCGTTCGAGCCGTGACCGGTCGACAGGCGCCACAGCCAGCGCGATTCCGTGCGCCAGTCGCCCCAGGCGCGCGAGACCAGCCAGCTTTGCAGGTAGGAGGCCTCGACGTGCCTGATGGTGCCGAGTTCTCCCGCCAATACCATTTCGCGGGCCCGCTGCAGCGGAGCGACGTTGCGATAGGTGAGGTTGACCATGTTGATGACGCCGGCAGCCTCTGCCGCTTCCGTCATCTCCAAGGCGTGGTCGTAATGCTCGGCCAGCGGCTTTTCGCAGAAGACGTGCTTGCCGGCTGATATCAGCGCCAGGCTCGTCGCGTGGTGGATGCGATCAGGCGTGACGTTGGTGGCCGCGTCGAATTCACCCCATGCGATCGCTTCCTCTAGCGTCTGGAAGCGCTTCTCGATGTGGAAGTGATCGGCAAATTCGGTGAGGCGCGCCGGGTCGGTATCGACGGCGCCGACAACTTCCACGCCGTCGATGGCGAGGAAGTTGGCAACCTGGTTTCTGGCCATCGAGCCGGTGCCAAGAACGAGTAGTCGCATATGTGTGCTCCTCAGCGGTAACCGGCTTCGCCGGCCTGATGCAGTCGCGGGCCGCGTTCGACGATCGGCTCGAGAGCCTTTTCGACCGGAACATTCGGGGCATCGGTGATGCTCTTCAGATCGCCCTGTGGGTTATAAGCCCATTTCACGCCGTTGATGAGTACCTTCTGAACGTTGGCATCATGATAGGTCGGATAGGTTTCGTGGCCAGGGCGGAAGTAGAAAATGTTACCGGCGCCACGACGCCAGGTAAGTCCCGAACGGAAGACTTCGCCGCCCTGGAACCAGGAGATGAAGACGGTTTCCAGCGGCTCCGGCACGGAGAACTGCTCGCCGTACATTTCCTCGTTCTCGAGAACGAAGTTTTCGTCGATGCCGGCTGCGATCGGGTGGCGCGGGTTGATCGTCCACAGACGCTCGCGCTCGCCGGCTTCGCGCCACTTCAGCGCGCAGGGGGTGCCCATCAGACGCTTGAAGATCTTCGAGAAGTGGCCGGAGTGCAGGACGAGAAGGCCCATGCCTTCCCAGACGCGCTTGGCGACGCGCTCGACGACAACGTCGGAGACCGCGCCGTGATCCTTGTGGCCCCACCAGGTGAGGACATCGGTTTCGGCAAGGCGGGCTTCCGTCAGGCCGTGCTCGGGCTCCTGCAGCGTGGCCGTCGTCGCCTGGATCGCCGGATCGGTATTCAGCGCGTTGGCGATGGTGGTGTGCATGCCTTCGGGATAGATGCCCCGAACGATGGCATTGGTGGTCTCGTGGATGTTTTCACCCCAGACAATGGTGCGAATAGGCAAGGTCTTGCTCCTTCATGCAGATGGTGGATCGACCTCGATGGGAGGCGAGGCGGATCCTGTGGTTTTGGGTAGATGTCAGGCCGCGCCTTTAAGGAACACCCTCTCGAGCGCGCGTCCGGATTGGTCGAAGCGATGAACACGGTCAGCCATCGGGGAAACCCCGAGTTTCTGGCCGGGCTGGTGGCCGGAGACGCCCGTTTCCCGCACGACAAGCGGCTCTGATGTGCCGATGTCGAGATAAACGAAGCTGTCGGAGCCGAGAATTTCGGAATGAATGACGGTGCCGCGCCAGGCGGCGTCCTGCTGAACGATCTCCATATGCTCGGCGCGAACGCCGATGGTGTGGGCATTGTAGGGTGCCGAGAACTCACCGGTCAGGAAGTTCATCTTCGGCGAACCGATGAAGCCGGCGACGAAAACAGAATTCGGCGTCTCGTAGAGTTCGAGTGGCGTGCCGACTTGTTCGACGACGCCGTCCCGCAGAACGCAGATGCGGTCGGCGAGCGTCATCGCCTCGACCTGGTCGTGGGTGACGTAGATCATCGTCGTGCCGTGCATGCTGCGGTGAAGCTTGGCGATCTCCAAACGCGTCGCGACGCGGAGGGCTGCGTCGAGGTTCGACAGCGGCTCGTCGAACAGGAACACCTTGGGATCGCGGACGATGGCGCGACCGATCGCGACACGCTGGCGCTGGCCGCCCGACAGTTGGCGTGGCAGACGCTCCAGGTAGGGCGACAGCTGCAGCATGCCGGCTGCTTGTTCGACACGAGCCTTGCACTCTTCCTTCGTGCGTCCCGAGAGCTTCATTCCGAAGGCCATGTTTTCGAACACGGTCATGTGCGGATAGAGCGCATAGGATTGGAAGACCATGGCGATGCCGCGCTTCGACGGCGCGTAGCGGTTGACCGCCTCGCCATCGAAGGAAAGCGTGCCCGAGGTGATGTCCTCCAGCCCGGAGATCAACCGCAGCAGTGTGGACTTACCGCAGCCGGACGGGCCGACGAAGACCATGAACTCGCCCTTGCGGATATCGAGCGAGACGCCCCTGATGACTTCAAGCGCACCGAAGCTCTTGCGGATATTGTCGAGTCGAATCTGTGCCATATCGTGCTTTCTTCAACCTTTGACGCCGCCGGCGGTCAGGCCGGAAATGATGCGCCGCTGGAATATCAGGACCAGGACAACGACAGGGACCGTAACAATGACGGATGCTGCCATGATGTTGCCCCACGGGATTTCGAACTGGCTGCCGCCCGAAAGCAGGGCAATGGCAACCGGCACCGTTCGCTGAGCGTCCGATGAGGTGAATGTTAGGGCGAAGAGGAATTCGTTCCAGGCTGTAATGAAGGCAAGCAGACCGGTCGTGACTAGAGCCGGCCACATCAGCGGCATGAAAACCTGGGTGATGATGACCCACGGCGAGGCGCCGTCGACGATCGCCGCTTCCTCGATTTCGATCGGCAGATCGCGCATGAAGGTGGTCAGAACCCAGACCGTGAAGGGCAGGGTGAAGATCATATAGGAGAAGATCAGCGCGAAGGGCGTGTTGAAGATGCCGATCCAACGGATCAGCTCGAACAGGCCAGCGAGCACGGCGATCTGCGGGAACATCGAGACCGACAGGATCGTCAGCATCAGCAGCGCGCGGCCGCGGAAATTGACGCGGGCAAGCGCATAGGATGCTGTGACGGCCAGCAGCAGCGAGGCTGCGACAACGAGGATGGCGACGAGCAGCGAGTTTCCGAGGCTGCGGATGAAGCTGCCGGTGGTCAGCACCGACGTGTAGTTGGTGAGCGAGATCGAGGTCGGCCAGTAGTTGACCTCGAAAAGGGCAGTGCCGGCTTTGAAGCTCGTCAGGATCGCATAGTAGAACGGGAAAACCGCGATTATGACGATGACGGTGACGAGCAGATAGAAGAGCGTGTTCTTGGTCAGGGTCAGCAGCATCAGCGGTCGCTCCCACCGAGTTTGACGCGACCGAGCCACATGTAGAGCACGGTGATCGTCGCGATGATAAGGAAGAGCACGGTCGACGCCGTCGCCCCATAGGCGAACTTGTCGAAGTCGAAGAGGTTTTCGCGCGCCATGACGGACATGGTCTTGGTCTGAGCATTGTTCGGCGTCAGCACATAGATCAGGTCGAAGATGCGCAGAGCGTCGAGCATGCGAAAGATCACGGCGACCATGATGGCCGGGCGGACCAGCGGCAGGGTCAGGCGCCAGAATACCTTGATCGGATTGATGCCGTCGATCTTTGCCGCCTCGTAAATATCGGCAGGTACCATCTGCAGACCGGCGAGGATGAGAAGCGCCATGAAAGGCGTCGTCTTCCAGATGTCGACGATCAGCACCGCGATCATTGCCGTCTCGGGATTGGCGGTCCAGGCGATCTTCTGGCTGATCAGGCCCATGCCGAGCAGGATGTCGTTGAGGATGCCGAACTGGTCGTTGAGCATCCAGGCCCACATCTTGGCGGAAACGATTGTCGGGATTGCCCAGGGAATGAGGATGGCGGCCCGGACGATGCCACGGCCAGGGAAATTCGCGTTCAGTACCAGGGCGACGATGAGGCCGAGGATGGTTTCGATGGTCACCGACAGGAACGCGAATTTCATCGTGTTCCAGACCGCCTTCCACCAATTCGGGTCGGCGAGCAGGCCGCTATAGACCGTGCGCCCGCTCTTCAGCGTGATCCAGGAGAGGTAGTTCTTGAAGCCGACGAACTCGGCGCCGCTGAGGTTGGTGAGCGATGCGTTCGTGAAGCTGAAATAGATCGTCCTGAAAAGGGGCCATCCGGCGACGACGGCAAGAATGAACAGGGTGGGGGCCAGGAATATCCAGGCGGAACGGATGCGCTCGGCGCGCAAGTCCGACGAGGTATTGACGGCGCGCGCTCGCGATCCGACGCTTTGGGAAACTGCGGCTTCAGTCATGTGGTACCCGCTTCTTGAGGCGATTGACGGTGGCGTCTCAGGGAAGGGCAGCGGCGGGACGTCCGCCGCTGCCGATGCCTTCGATTACCAGTTCTCGCCCTTCAGCGATGTCAGGTCGGCCTCGAGAAGCTCGAGGTTTTCTGCGGACGTGCCGTTGCCCGAAAGCGAGTTGTGAACGGCGGTCCAGAACTTCGAGGAGACTTCGTTGTACTTGACCTTGGCGGATGCCGACGGACGCGGAACGGCGTTCTGGAAGATTGGTTTCCAGTTCGGCATGAACGGCTGTGCCGTGGCGATGTCCTTGTCGTCATAGAGCGCCGACAGCGTCGGCAGGTTGGAGAGCTCGATCGCCCGCTGTTTCTGGCTCTCCTTGGAGGTCAGGAACTTGGCGAGCGCGATCGCGGCGTCCTGGTTCTCAGAGTATTTGGAGACTGCGAGATTCCAGCCGCCGAGCGTCGATGACGGCGAGTCGCCTTGCTTGGCAACCGGAAGCGTCGTTACATCGAACTTGCCCTTGACGGCACTGTCTGCGCCATTGCCGAGGGAATAGGCATATGGCCAGTTGCGCATGAAGACGGCATTGCCGGTCTGCCAGACGCCGCGGGACTCTTCTTCCTGATAGGCGAGGACGCCGCCGGGCGAGATCGTCCCGATCCATCCCTTGGCGCGGTCAAGCGCTGCCGCGGCATTCTCGTTGTTAATGGAGATCGTGCCGTCCGGTTCGATGATCTGGCCACCGCCCGACGACTTCACCCATTCGAGCGCGTTGCAGGTCAGGCCTTCGTAGGCATTGCCCTGGAAAACATAACCCCAGAGGTCTTTCTGGCCGGCGGCGCGTTCCTTTTCCTGGATTTCCTTGGCGGTTGCCGCCATTTCGTCCCAGGTCTTCGGCGGCTGCTTGCCGTACTTGTCGAGCAGGTCCTTGCGGTAGTAGAGCGCCGGCGCGTCGGTGTAGAGCGGTAGCGCCACGAGGCGACCGTTCACGGTCTGCGAAGCGATGATCGACGGGAAGAAGTCGCCGACGACATCCTTGGCGGCATCCTTCAGGTCGACGAACTGATCCGCCAGCTGCGGCGCCCAGATGACGTCGGTCTGATAGATGTCGACGTCCTTGTTGCCGGCGGCGAGCCACAGGCGGTACTGCGAGAACTGCTCGGTCGAGGAGGATGGCATGGTCACGATGCTGACCTTGTTGCCGGTCTCCTTCTCGAAGGCGTCGAGCTGCTTGCGGAGGAGCTCCAGGTTCTTGCCTGTGGAGCTGGCGGAAATGCTGATATTTGCGGCGAAGGACGGTTGTGCGACGCCAATCAACGCGGCCGCGACGGCGACCGCTGTGAAACGAAATTTCATATCTTCCTCCCAAAAGAACCAAACATTGGAAAAATTGAAAACGGTTTGGCTGGAAAAAGTTGTCAGAAGGTCGATATTGAGTCAAGCGGGCACTCGTGCCAAAGTCGCACAACCGCGATCACATATTGATAACAAAGCAAAATCATAGAGATGCTGCTCAATTTGGTTGTGGGTAAAGGTCGAAATACCTCTTCGGGGAATATCCAAAATTGAAAACGGTTTGGTTGCTTGTAAGCTGCTATGCTTAGTCCATAAGCAAGACCAGCACTTGGCGGCGATCAGCCAGATGGACCAGCACGAAAGACGCAATGTTGAATGAAGCTTAAAGAGTTCGCGAAACAGGTCGGATTGTCTCCAACGACAGTCAGTCGTGCGCTGAGTGGTTATCCTGAGGTGAGCGAGACCACGCGTGCACGCGTTGCGGAAGCCGCCGTCAGACTGGGCTACAGCCCGAACGTCAACGCGGTGCGGCTGAAGACGGGTCGGGCGGGCGCGATCGGCGTGGTGATGGGGCGTGCCGGCGAGTTCCACTTCGCCGAATTCATGGCCGGCATGGCGGAGCGGCTGGTGGCGGAAGAAACCGACATTCTCGTCATCCCGATGGCGGATCCGAACCAGGAAGACGAGATGCAGCTTTACCGCCGACTTGTGGAGAGCCGGCGCGTCGACGCGATCATCGTGCATTCGCCGAAACCGAATGACGAGCGCATCGCGCTGCTCCACGAGCTCGGCATGCCCTTCCTCGTGCATGGCCGGTCGGCCATTGACGTGCCGCACGCCTGGCTTGATATCGATAACGAAGCTGCGATCATGCGCGCGACCTCGCACCTGATCGATCTCGGCCATCGGCGAATTGCGATGATAAACGGTCGGCCGGGCGCGACCTATGCCCTTCACCGGGACAGCGGCTTCCGCAAGGCTCTTCAAAGCCATGGCATCGAGCCCGATCCGCAGCTGATGGCGAGCGGGAATTTCACCGACGAGCTTGGCTTCCGCTTCGCTCGATCTTTCCTCGAACAACCCAACCCGCCAACTGCATTCGTCGCCGGATCCATGATGACGGCGCTCGGCGTCTATCGGGCGGCCCGCTCGCTCGGGCGGCAGATCGGCCGGGACGTTTCGGTCATCGCTCACGACGACGTCTTTCCGTATCTGACGGCGGACAACATGGTGCCGTCGCTTTCGGCAACGCGGTCTTCGATGCGCGCGGCAGGAACGCGATGCGCCGATCTTGTCCTGCAATTGCTGTCAGGACGGTCTCCGCTGGACATCCACGAATTGTGGCCCGTCGAACTGATCCTGCGCGAGTCGACGGGGCCGGCCAGGCAGTCTACGTCCTGACGTCATAACTACGGATGCCGCTTCCCCCGGGACGGTTGCTGGTAGAATATCGCGCGTTTTTCCAAAACGATGGAAAGATGATTTCCGCCTCAGCGGAATTTCGGTGCCTAGTTGATTGAGCGGACGGCGCCAAAATCGCATATTGACGGCAGTTGCTCACGCATGTCGACCATCCTCCCGGTCGATGGGCAACTGTTCCCTCTGGAGGTTTTGACCTTCGAACTCCCAGCCACCGTGAATAGCGGTGGCTTTTTTTTGCCTATCGCGCCGTCGACGTGCCTCGGAACATTCGGTTGCGGCCGCTCGTTTCCTCCGGAAGAAGAGTTGAAGGAGAGCGTCATGCAGGTCGTCGGCACGCAGGTCATTCCCGAGAAGGGTGGCAAACTCGGTTTCACAATTGAATTCGTGGGCGATGGAGGGGAGATCGTTTCCGTCCAATTGCGCAATGACGAGAAGCAAACCCTCAACTCAAGGAACGCGGTTGAACGAGCCCAGGCTGTCATGGCGGAGATGGCTACGGCCGACACGGAAGAGGCCAGCGTCGGCCGATTGAAGGCACGGCCGAGCGCTCGTGCCGCCGGCGATCAGACCGCAATGGAAGAACAGCTGGACGAGGGATTGGAAGGCACATTTCCAGCCAGCGACCCAGTCGCGGCAACTGGTTCCAGCATTCCGACCAGATCGGCAAAACACTGAGGACAGCGCCTGAAGGGCGTCGGCGGTTCCGCTTTGGCCCGATCAGGTTGCAAACGAGGAAAAAATCTGGCGCTCGCGGCGGTGCGCCGGAACTTTTTCGCTTCCAATCCATTGAATCCCTTCGTTGCCGAAGCAGGCGGGTGATCAGGTGCCTCAGATCCGGAAAATTGATCGCAAGAGCAAGCAGGTGGATGCCCGGGATAGGCTGATCATCGCGCTTTATGCTCAGCTCAAGGCCGAGCGTCAGACTCGTGAGACGCTGGAATGGGTTATTCGGAATGGGGGACTCTCGGACGAAGTCCTGGAGGCGATCGCGTCCGATCCGGTTCCAGTCGTCACCAGCGACGACATCGCCTCCGTCGAGAAGATCATAGCCATTGACCAGCGACGCAAACGCAAACTGCAAAACGACAACTGAGGGGGAATGTCATGGCAGCGCGGGCAAGCTGGAAAGGCCATCTCAAGGTCGGAGACCTTGTCTGCAGCGTAGGATTATATACGGCGGTTTCGACCTCGGACCGCATCTCGTTCAATATCATCAACCGGAAGACCGGCCATCGGGTGGAGCGGCAGTTCGTCGATAGCGAGACGGGCAAGGCGGTTGAGCGGGATGACCAGGTCAAGGGATACCAGCTGGACAATGGCGAATACATCGTCATCGAGGGCGAGGAGATGGCTGGCGTCATGCCGGAAAGCGACAAGGTCCTCAACGTCCAGAATTTCGTACCCTACAGCGAGATCAACAAGCTCTATTTCGACAAGCCCTACTACCTGGCGCCCGTCAGCGAGGATGATGAGGAGGCGCTCGGTCTGATCGCCCGCGCCATGCGCGATCAGAAGGTCGCCGCGATCGCGGAAGCAGTGCTCTTCCGCCGCAACCGTACCGTCCTGATCCGGCCGCAGGACGACTATATCATCGCAACGACGCTGAGCTTCGATTACGAGGTGCGCAAGCCGGAGACGGTCTTCAAGGACATTCCGGAGATGAAATTCGACAAGGAAATGCTCGAACTGGCCGGGCACATCATCGGCACAAAGAAAGGCACCTTCGTTCCACAGGAATACGAGGATCGATACGAGATGGCGCTCTCGGAGCTGGTCAAGGCGAAGATCGAGGGCAGGGAGCTACCGAAGGCCAAGCCGAAGCCGCAGGGCAAGGTCATCGATCTCATGGACGCTCTGCGCCAGAGCGCCAAGCTGAGCGCCAAGCCGCGAGCCGGAAAGGCAGCGCGGGCAGATAGCGGACAGACGAAGGCGAGCTGACGATGGCTCTGCAGGCCTATCAAGCCAAACGCAATTTCAAGGTAACACCGGAGCCGCGCGGGAGCAGGCGTGTCGGCAAGCCTCCAACGCAGGCCGCGCTCCGTTTTGTCATTCAGAAGCACGACGCGTCGAGGCTCCACTATGACTTCCGGCTCGAGCTCGACGGCGTGCTGAAAAGCTGGGCCGTTACGCGCGGTCCAAGCCTCAACCCCGATGAAAAGCGCCTTGCCGTCCATGTCGAGGACCACCCGCTTGATTATGGCGACTTCGAAGGCATCATCCCGAAAGGCCAGTACGGAGGCGGCACGGTGCTGGTTTGGGATCGCGGCACATGGACGCCAAATGGCGATCCGCACAGGGGCTATAAGAAGGGCCATCTCGAATTCGACCTTGACGGCGAGAAACTGAGCGGCCGCTGGCATCTGGTCCGCATGCATGGCAAGCCGGGTGAACGCCAGGAAAACTGGTTGCTGATCAAGGCTGAGGATGCCGAGGCCAGCCACAAGGGAGACATTCTCAAGCAGCGACCTGAATCGGTGAAAACGGGCCGCAAGATCGAGGAGGTGGCGAAGCACCCTGACGCCACCTGGAACTCCCATCCCAAGGGAGCGTTAAAGTCCGCCTCTTCAAAGCCCGCAGCGAATCAAGCAAGACCGAAACGTCAGGTGTGGCCGAAGGGGGCCGAGAAGGCGGCGTTGCCCGCCTTCATCGAGCCTGAACTTGCCAAGCTCAAGGCCAAGCCTCCGTCGGGAGAAGGGTGGATTCACGAGATCAAGTTCGATGGGTACCGGTTGCAGGTTCGGCTTGAGAAGGGCAAAGCCACTCTGCTGACCCGCAGCGGGCTCGACTGGACCGACAAATTTGGCCCGGAAATCGTCGCGGCCTTCACGGCACTGCCGGCGAAGGCGGCGATCCTCGACGGTGAAATCGTCGTCGAGCGTGAAACCGGCGCCTCGGACTTTTCGGCCTTGCAGAATGACCTTAGCAAAGCCCGGCACGATCGGTTCGTGTTCTATGCCTTCGATCTGCTTTACCTCGATGGATACGACCTGCAGCAAGTGTCACTGACCAATCGCAAGGCCTTGCTCGCGGACCTGCTCGCCGACGTCGACGCGCGACTTCGCTATAGCGAGCATTTTACCGAGAAGGGTGCCGTTGTGCTGGAACACGCGCGCCAGCTCGGGCTCGAAGGCATTATCTCGAAACTGGCTGACAGCGAGTACGTGTCGGGACGTACCAGCGACTGGGTCAAATCGAAATGCCTGCAACGGCAGGAGCTGGTGATCGGCGGCTATGTGCCTTCGAGTGCGATGAACAACGCGATTGGCTCGCTGGCAATGGGCGTTTACCGCAAGGGAAAGCTGGAGCATGTTGGCCGGGTCGGAACGGGCTTCAGCGTCAATGTCGCGCACGAACTCTATGACACGCTGTCGGCGATGGAGCAGACGGAGAGTTCTTTCGACGACGAGCTCACCCCCGAGGAGCGTCGCGGGCTGGTCTATGTGAAACCGAAGCTTGTTGCCGAGGTTGAGTTTCAGGCATGGTCGGCGGACAACAATTTGCGGCACGCCGCGTTTCGCGGGTTGAGAGAAGACAAGGCGCCAGAAGAAGTTATGCCCGAAGCAACAACGACGACTGCGCAGGAACTGCCTCAATCCAGCGTCACGCTCACCCATCCCGATCGGATCTATTGGCCGGAGGAGGGGATCACCAAACAGGGACTGGTCAGCTATTACGCACGGGTATGGCGCTTCATTGAGCCCTATGTGACCAAGCGGCCATTGGCATTATTGCGTTGCCCCGACGGCATTGCCGGCCATCAGCGGTTTTTCCAGAAGCATGCCTGGAAAGGCATGAACGCCAATATCGAGCAGATCACCGATCCGAAGGACAGGGGCGGCGAGAAGTTGCTGCGCATCACCGACTTCGACGGGATGGTCGCGCTCGTCCAATCGGCCGTGCTGGAGATCCATCCCTGGGGGGCGACGACGGCGAGTTGGGAGCGACCGGACATGATCACGATGGACCTTGACCCGGCCGAAGACGTTAGCTGGGCCGAGGTGATCGCCGCTGCCTACGAATTGAAGGAGCATTTGGAAGCCGCGGGCCTGGCGGCCTTTGTCAAAACCTCCGGCGGCAAGGGGCTGCACGTCGTAAGCCCGCTCAAACCGAAGGCCGGCTGGGCGCCGGTCAAGGCTTTCGCCAAGGCGCTGGCCGACGGCATGTCCAGGGATCACCCCGACAAGTATCTCGCGACCGCCACGAAGGCGAAGCGGAACGGCAAGATCTTCATCGATTATCTGCGCAACGGTCGCGGCAACACGGCCGTCGCCGCCTATTCGACGCGTGCGCGGCCCGGCGCTGCTGTTTCGATGCCGCTTGAGTGGAACGAACTGACCGATGAAATCGGTCCGGCCTATTTCACGGTCGACAACGCTCCGGCACGTCTCGATGCCTTGCGCAGCGATCCATGGGCGGATTTCTTTGCCGCCGCCGTTCCCCTTGAGAAGCGAAAGTAGCGGAGGCGGCTGCGGTCTCTCAATGAGATTTCGGGCGTCCCGTTTCCTTGGCGAGGCTCTTTTTCAGGGCGTCCATGATGTTGACGACATTGCCCGTCGGCTTGGATGCCGGCCGCTTGGATGAAGGCGGTGTGGCTTTGACAAGGCTCTTCTGCTTCGCACGGATCATGGCTCGCAAGCGCTTCTGGATCGGATCCTGCACCATGGCGGGCTGCCAATCCTCCGTTCGATCCTTGACCAGCTTCTTCATCATGGAGAGCACCGTGTCATCCACTTTGCCGTGGCTATCAAGTGTCGCGGCCGGCGGGCGAACTTCGTCGCCGAAATGCAGTGTCCAGAGGATGATGCCCTTGCCCTGCGGCTCCAGGAGGACGGCGCGCTCACGTCGGTAGAGAACAAGTCGCGCAACGCCGACGACATCGTTTGCCTTCATCGATTCGCGGATCACGCAGAAGGCTTCGGTGCCGACCTTGTCCTCCGGCGTCAGAAAATGTGGTTTGTCGTACCAGATCCAATCGATCGAGCCGCGCGGCACGAAAGTGTCGATGTCGATCGTCTTCGTGCTTTCGAGCCCGACTTCATCGAGTTCCTTGTCCTCGAGAATCACATAGTCGTCCTCGCCACGCGGATAACCTCGGGCCTGATCCTTGTCGGCGATCGGCTTGCGGGTGACGCTGTCGACGTAGCGGCTTTCGACGCGGTTCTTCGTCTTTCGGTTCAGGACGTGAAATCGAAGCTGGTTGCTATCCGTCGTCGCCGGTGTCAGGGACACTGCGGCCGTGACGAGTGACAGTTTGAGATAACCCTTCCAATACGTCTGACGTGCCATTCGCGCCCTGGCGCCCTGGCGCCATCTCCCGTGGCCGCATTCGCGGCAATCCTCCATAACGGTGTGAGCAGCCGTTTGGTTCCATTGCGCGCGGACAGATAGAGTCAGTGCCCATTGAGCGCCTTGAGCCAGCGGAGCACGGCGATCTCCTCCTGATTCATCCAGCGCAGCAGTCGCACGCTTCGGCTCGGTCGGGCGTTGGCGAGACTGGCAAGGTCGCCGGTCTCAAAGCTTTCGAATATCTTTGGATGGATATAGGACGACCGGCATACTGCGCGCGTGTTGACCAGGCGCGCGGCAATTGCGTCGATGACTTCATTCACCTGCCGGGCGCGCCCTCGCTGGCTTTCGTGTGGTTCAAGCGAAGCCAGCCCGGTCGCAGCCATTTGCGTTGCTCCCCAAGTGCGGAATTGGCGGGACGTGAAATCGGCTCCGGATGCTTGCCGTATGTAGCTGTTGACGTCCTGTGATTGGATGGGGTGGCAGACACTATCGTCATCGATGTACTGGAAAAGCTGTTGCCCGGGCAGCTCCTGGAGCATCTGCACGGCGCGCGTGATGCGACGGTCGCTATGACTGAGGCGCCATTCCTTTCCTGACTTGCCCTTGAAGCGGAAGTGAATGCTCGACCCTGATATTTTCACATGCTTGTTGCGCAGCGTCGTCAGGCCATAGGAAGCGTTCTCCGCGGCGTAGCTCGCATTGCCGACGCGGATGAAGAGATTATCGAGCAGCCAGACGATTGTTGCGAGCGCCTTGTCGATGTTGGGTGCCCGGCGTCGGAGGTCTGAATCCACCTTCTTCCGGATCGCGGGAAGCGCCGAGCCGAAGTCGGCAAGCCGCTCGAATTTGCTCTTTTCCCGCTCGGCAGTCCATTTGGGATGGTAGCGGTATTGCTTGCGGCCGCGAGCGTCGCGGCCAGTGGCCTGCAGGTGGGAATGGGGGTCGGCAGAAATCAGGACCTCGGTATAGGCCGGGGGAATGGCAAGCGCGGAGATGCGATCGAGCTCCGATGGCTCCGTGATACGGATGCCACCGGCGTCGTAATAGACAAATCCCTTTTTGCCCGCCTGCCTGCTGATGCCGGTCTCCAGGCTCGCTGTGAAAACCAAGCCGTCGGCAGTCGACGCCCCATTAAGTTGCGACGTCGCCGGTTCGTTGCGGGGTTGCGATTTATGAGTCGTTCTCTGATCCACAGTGAGCACGAAACGTCGTTGTCGTCGCTAGGTTCCGCTGCCGGCTAGGTAAGACGGCGGAACGGCGGCGAACGCGGCATTGAGTGAAGGTGGCGCGCTTGGCCCGGATTACCAATAGGACTTGGTATCTGGCTATAATCTCCCTCTACTTTCAAGGGCTTCGGTGCGCCGGGTGTGACCGACGCGCGGCACTGCCGATTCGATTCGCAAGATGGCGGCGAATTCGTCAGACCTAAGTCCAACTACCCAAGCATTGGGCCAGCGCTAACTGACCCTTGTCCTTCTGCCCCGAAGGATGAGGGAGGCTTTAGGATGTCGCGGACCAACCCTCCTGCAGCCTCCCTCCTTCCGATCGGACCTTGGTCCAACTTTCCAAGCGGGCATGCTCTGTCTAAGTTGTTCTCGTCCTTCCGCCAAAAAGGACACGCAAGGGCGCCTTCGGGCTCCCCGAGGGCTCGAGAGGATCACCAACGGGTAGGCTGACCTCTCGGCTCTCCCGTGTGAGGCAAGAGCTTCCTGCTTGACCCGGCCTGATGGCATTTGAGACTGGTGGGCAGGAGGGAAGACCCCGATGACGCCACGCAGCACGAGATTGTGCTTAGGTACCCACTCGCCTCGTCGGTTCTCCCGCACACGGCCTTGTCGAAGCGCCCAGCGACGGCCGCTACGTGATTGAGCACCCAACCGGCGACATGGAGGTGTTCCTCGATCTAGGCCCAGACGGCAGAGTGAAGGGCGCAGGGACTATCAGGACGTCAAGGAAGCTTTTTGACGGCATTGTCTTCCCCAGTTGATACTGACAAGCTTCGAAGAAGGCCGCCCAACGGTAAACCCAGACACCAGACGGTGAGCGGAAAACCGCGATGACTCTTGCGCGCCCTTCTTTAGCCGAAGCCAAGAACACGGCGGGTCGAGCATCAAAACCCTCATGAACTTAACTAACGTGCCAACCTTGGCGCTCGCCATTTATTGCGTCAGCTAAAGGGTTTTGGCTGGTTTGCTTGTAGCCCAACCCGATTAAGAGCCCGACAAACAAGGGAGCTAGCGTATCGGCGATAGACCGGCCGACAACGTGCCTAACGGAATTTCTTTACGACCTCGTACTTCCCGGCTTCCCAAGCTCTCATCTCGCCACCTTCGCAAGAGTAGTTTTCGTCAGTCTCCGCTATCCCGATCCCAATGCCCTCAACCTGGGGATCGTCGAAGGTGACGTATATGTCCGCCTTCTTGATCTTCCGCTCTTGAAAGTCCTCCAAGATTTCCTTGTAGCACGCGACATTGGGTTTCAGATTGTCGCGTAGAATTCGGGCTTCGGTTTTCTTGGTTATCTCTGAGAGCGGGCGTGTCTTCGCGAGAGCAGTAGGAGAAACTGACAGCGCCAACAACAAAGTAGGCGCAAGGGCCAAAAGAAGCTTGCTCATCTCATCGTCCGTTTGACGTCACAAAGCTGGGCATAAGGGCCGCGTCCATGAAGTGAGCCGCGCGGCGATTGTGCATATCATCACAGAGATAGGTAGGGTAGTGCATAGCCAAGCCGCGCAAGAACGAGACATCGGTCTGGTGCACGACGGATGCTGGCCTTGCGGTAGCCGTTCAGTCTACTGCGCGCCGATCACGATGTCGTCGCGGATCAGGTCCGAAAGTTCCCGTTCATCCGTGACGCCGAGTTCGATCCATTGGAGCAGGCTGTTTGCCTTTCGGCGTGCTTCAACACTTCCGGTGTGATGTCCATGTTCGTCGCACCAGCACTCCAGGATGCGATCGATCAGGTCGGTGATTTTCGATGTCAGCATCGGTCGGTGCCACGAAATCCATTGCATCGGCCCGTCTCCCTTCGAGACTGGAGCCTATGTGCAGCTGCATCGGCGTGGCAACCTCTCTAATATAAGAATCCACTCATATTGCGCTCCTAAACGCCGCTGCGTTGCAAAATGGCAATAGTCGGTGCGTCGGACTAGCGCCGAAAAGGATCAAATTTCGGCTCTCCGAGGCTCGGAAACGTCGATGAAATCGAAGCCAACGGTGTGCGGTTGTGGAAGGGAGATATGTCGGCGGATGGGATCGGAAGATGCCCGACCTGAGAGATAGGTGACGTTTTGTACCGGAGACATGGGTAACACTTTTCGCTTTTGGCGGGAGGTGTTGATGCCGTGGAGAGAGACTTCGGTGATGGAGGAACGTCTACGATTTGTCGCCCGCCTGCTGGAGGGCGAAGGCATGAGCGATGTGTGCCGGGAGTTCGGCATCTCGCGCAAGACCGGCTACAAAATCTTCAATCGCTACGAGGACGACGGCCTGGAGGCGCTGACGGATCGGTCTCGACGGCCGGTGCGTTACGCCAACCAGTTGCCCGAGCCGGTCGAGGCAATGATCGTGCCGCTCAAGAAGGAGAAGCCGCATCGGGGTGCCAGGAAGATCAGAGAACTGCTCGTGAAGCGTCTGGCCGGCGATGTGCGCGTGCCGTCGAAGAGCGGTGCTTGACCGGTACGGGCTGGTCGCTCATGCCCGCCAGCGGCACCGTTATCGGGCAGAAGGAACGGCCTTATCACAGGCCCTTTCGCCGAACGACCTGTGGTGCACCGACTTCAAGGGCGAGTTCAAACTCGGCGATGGCCGCTACTGTTACCCGCTGACGGTCACCGACCAGGCGTCACGCTACCTGCTTGCCTGTGAAGCCTTCGAATCGACAAAGGAGGTGGGGGTGTTCGAGGCGTTCCGCCGATTGTTTGCCGAACATGGCCTGCCAAGCGCGATCCGCAGTGACAACGGCCTGCCGTTCGCCAACCCCAACGGCCTCTACAATCTGTCGAAGCTGTCAGTCTGGTGGCTGCGGCTCGGCATCGCGCTCGAGCGCATCAGGCCCGGCCATCCGCAAGAGAATGGCCGGCATGAGCGCATGCACCTGACGCTGAAGAAAGAGGCGACCAGGCCACCTGGCAGAAATATCCTGCAGCAACAGGTCCGCTTCGATGCGTTCGTCAGCGAATTCAATACCGAGCGGCCGCATGAAGCCCTGGCGATGAAGGTGCCGCTCGATCTCCACACGCCATCGGCGCGCCGATATAACGGGCTGCCGGAGATCAATTATCCGTTCCACGACCGTGACGCGCTGGTGACCCATTGCGGCCGCATCTGCATCTACCGCAAGACGATCAACATCTCGACCGTGCTGGCCGGACAGAAACTGGGAATCAAGGAGGTCGACGACGGCATTTGGCTCGTCAGCTTCATGCACTATGATCTCGGATATATCGACCTCGAGCAGAGGACCTTGCAAACCATCGGCAACCCGTTCGGCACGAGGTTGTCACCCATGTGGTAGGTACGTTTTGTTACCTATGTCTCCGGGCTGGACAAGAAAGAACTGGTGGGCCCGGAGGGACTCGAACCCCCAACCAAGCGGTTATGAGGCGCGGGAACTCATTGGGCAAAAGTGCCCATGGTCACCATACTGCTCGAACCCGCTGAAATCGTTGCGTTCGACGGCGTCCGGCGCTTTCCTCGTTGGACGCCGGAAATCCCTCCGGCCGCCACTTCGTTGACCAACCGTTGACCCGACGAGGAGTGTCGCCATGACCAGAGCACGCGCATTGGACACCGACCGGATAGAGGACCTCCGCCTCAAGAAGAAGGAAAAGCGCCGGGAGTGGCCCGACGGAAAAGTCCCGAACCTGTTCCTCCGGGTCGGGCGACGGGACAAGGTGTTCGAGCTGATCGTCCGGTGTCCCGGCGAGCGGGACCCGACCCGCCTCAAGATCGGGAAGTATCCGATGACGACGCTGGCCCGCGCGCGCGAGGTCGCGGAAGAATGGAACGGGATGCTCGACCGCGGGCTGGACCCGAGGCAGGAGGCCAAGCGGCGCGAGCGGGAGGCGCTCGTGGACGCGCGCAGGACTTTCCGGTCGGCGATGGAGGACCACATCGCCTGGCTGCCCAACCGGACACGCAACTGCCATGCTGCGGCGGACGCCAATTGCCTTCGCGCGGAATTCCTCAATCCGAAACGCAACGGCTGGATCGACAAGGCCCTCGCCGACGTCACGAAAGCCGACGTGGGCATGCTGATCGACGACATCCGCGGCAGGGGCGTTCCCGGCCGGGCGTTGGAGGCGCTCGGCCTGATCAAGGGGTTCTTCGTCTGGGTGAACGGTGCGGCCAGGTACCAAGGTTACGGCCTGCCGGGCAACGTGACGGGCAACCCCGTCGCCGACGTCACAGCCGAGTCGATGCAGCTGGCGCGTGGAGTTCGCGAGAGAACACTCGACGTGGCCGAGCTGCGCGCGTACTGGCGAGCGTCGGTGGCGATGGACTACCCGGACGGGCCGATGTACAGGCTGGTCCTCCTGACAGGGGGACGGCGCAGGGACGAGTGCGAGGGCATCCGGTGGTCGGAAATCAACATCGAGAAAAAGCTCTGGACGATTCCGAGGGAACGCGTGAAGCACGGGGACGAGCTCTTCGAACTGTACGTCGTCCTTACCGACGAGGCGATCGCCTTGCTGGAGGAACTGCGGCGCGGCCAGCCGGAGGGCTGGGGAGACTGCGTTTTCAGCGTGACGAACGGCCAGACGCCCTACACCGGGTACGACATGGACGACTTCCGCGCGCGGGTGGAGGAGGAGTTCGGTAAACTCCTGCCCGGATCGGCGATGGACCGCTTTTGGTTGCACGACCTGCGACGGGTGGTCCGCACGGCGCTATCGAAGCTGGGCGTCGACGAGAAGACCGCGGACTATGTCATCGGACACCGGAAACGCAAGGACTACAACCAGGACCGTTTCATCGCGCCGTGCCGGAAGGCGATGCGGCAATTCACCGACAGGTTGTTCCGGGTGATCGACGGTTCCGCCGCCGGCTTCCAGGCGGATGATCCAGACAATGCCGAGTAGGCAAACGTGCGACGGGAGGCGGGCATGGCGAGCCGCAGGGATGACAACGAGATATCCAGGCAAGAGCTGTACGACCTGGCGTGGTCGGTGCCGGGCAAGGAGGCGGGCACCCTGCTGAGGGTCTCGGACGAATACTTCGGCCGGATTTGCGGCGCGCTCGAGATACCCCGTCCCGGCCGCGGCTACTGGCGCAAGAGCGAGGCGGAACGCGCCCGCCTGAAGCCGGCGCTGCCGCCGGCGTCGCCCGGAGTGAAGGATGGCTGGAAGCGAGGAGACACGACAGAGCACGCGCGCGTCACGCGATGGAAGCCGAAGCCGCAGGGCCCCCCAACCCTCGCGGATTTCCAGGACAGCAGACGCCTTCACCAGCTCGTCAAACCCGCCGCGCAGGCGTTGCGGCGCGCCGAACCCGGCGTCGACGGATACTATCTGAAGCCGCGCATAAGAAGGGGGCTGGTCGACATGGCCTGCTCGAAGGGCGGCCTCGAGAAGTGCCTGCGGTTCACGAGCGACCTATTCAAGCGGCTGGAATCACCGGAGAACGGCCACCACGTCGCGATCGCGCCGGCGATCAGGAGGTTCGTCCGGACACCGATCGACACCGCCGAGGACGGGGCAGCGCGAGGCAAGGGCGCTTTCCCGTCGTGGTCCCCGCTCCGTCCGACCTTCGTGTCCGTTTTCGGCGTGCCGATCGGTCTTGCCGTCGTCGAGACGAGCAGGCCGACGCGAATGCGGTACGTCGGCGGCGGCCGCTATGTCGACGACGACGGTCGGCAGGAAGACTACGTCCCACCGACCTGGGTCGTGATCCGAAACGTTCCCACCGGGTTGCTGAAGCTGGTGGCTTACAGCCCGTTTCATGCAGTTCCGTGGCAGCGGCAATGGATGGAAACGCCCGGCAAGCTTTTTTCCTTGTCGCTGGACGCGATCGTCATGGGACTGGTGGCGGGGGCGCACGAGCTCTTCCTCGCGCTCGATAAGGCCGGAGTCCCCCCGGATAGACGCAGCCCAGGCGGCGTCAACCCCGGTTGGCCATCCACTCGAGGACCTCGAAAACCCGGAAGCCCTTGCGGCCGTTCGGATCGTCCGTCAGCGGGACCTTTTGGGGAAACATCTTCCTGTCCACCAGCCGGTCGATCGTACCCCTGGACAGCGAGGTGATTTCGCACGTCTCCTTCATGCTGAAGAAGCCGCGCGGGTCCCGTGCGATCAACCGCCGTTTGTCCGGCACCCGCCGGCGCGAACGTTTCCCGCCTGCCATCCGACGTTCCTCTCTTCGTTTCGCGACTCGCGTGGCTGCCTGCCATGGCGAACCCATGCCCGTCCCGCGCTTCTATCGCCCTGGCGTTCGGCCGAGGCGGGCACGGGCCGAACCGCAGCCCACTTCCGCGGCACGTGCCGTCCGCCGGAAAAGGGTCGTGAGCTCGCAGACGTCACGGTAAGAGTGGACGCCGTGCGGATCGGAGATCGTCCGAGAGCTTTCGGTTCTGCGCGGAGCGCGCTTGGCCATGGCTGTCACTTTCACAAGTCGGTTCCGGATGCCGACCGAGGAAAGCACGATGCGAAATGCGGGTCAAAATCGGCGCGTATTGTACTGGTTTCGTTTCCAGACGGTCGGAATCCGCGTGAAAAGGTGATCGCCACGGTTTGCCCAAAGGTGTCCCGGCGGCGGCACTTCAACAGATGCACGGCGCACCCCGAGGCCAACGAACCGATTGAGCGCCAGGACACTCAAAAACTCCACTCCGCGGTCCACGTAAAAATCGCGGAGGCAATCGTGGCTCTTCTTGGTAAAGGACCCGCCGTTTTCGAGGTTTCCCACCTGTCGCGACGTCAGGTGCGCGCCCTCGGCCACCTCTCGCCGTTCAAGCCCTAACAGCGCCCTGGCGGCGGAGAAGTTCGCTTCGCCGGGGAGCACATAGCGGCGCAACACTGCCTGGGACCAGCATGCGCCGGAGCCCTGCACCAAGTTTGTGGTCCAGTCGGTCCTTCCCACAAACATCATGCCATGCCTTTGGTAGAAGTCCCGCAACGCGGCGATGGTCTTCAACGTGGCATCCGATCCCGTCTCGCAAGCGCCCAGCGATACACGTGATATCCCGATAGCCCCCGCCGTTTGTGTTTGCGTGAGCCCCATTAGCGCCCTGGCCGCTCGTAGGGCGTCGGGCGGGGCGTAGACGATCGAGGCGGCCACAGGTCGAATTCTACGGTGCTCCTGGGGAGCTATCTCGCGAGCGATCATGACGGGGCCGGATGCGAGGGATACTCCAGCCCGGATGCCTTTGAAGACCAGCGGACGCCTATGCCGAAATACCTGTCGGAAACCGGATCGCCCCAACCGAGGAATTCGACACCGGCGCTTTCGTAGAAGGTCAGAAGCGTCCGGTGCGACTCCTGCCAGGCCTTGCCGGATTCCAGGCTCTTGACGGTGGCTCGGCTCAAGCCTGTCAATTCGGCGATCTCGTCCTGCCCTCTGTTCAGCAAAGCTCGCGCGGCCCGAAAGGATACCCGTGTGTCCTCACCGTGAAACTTTGCTTTTTCGGCTTTGCCGATATCCGGCGAACTCGGGGCCGACCACCGCGCTCCGGCGCGTGTGATCTCGTTTCCGATGGTAGCCTCGCCAAGGAGGACAATTCCGCTCGCGGTATAAAAGTCGACCAGTTCGAGGTTCGTGCCGATCCGGGAAGTCGAGGTCTCGACGATCGAAAGGTACCTGTGCGGCACGCCTGCGGCCTCGGCAGCGGCGCGCTGCGATAGGTTCATAAGCGCGCGAGCGACCCGGAGGGCGTCGGGTGGGGCGGGTATCCTCATTCTCCCGACAAGCCGGCGCTCTAAAAAAATGTCAATCGCATACCGTATGGGGTCTTTATTTATCGCAAAAAGAGTCTAAAAGACTCCATATGCCTCAAAAAAAGAGGATGAGATTCGGGAGAATGGCGATGCAGTACGATGATTCGATTTCTCGCGCTTGGTTTGAAACGCATGGAGCGGCACTCATCGAGAAACTGCGGCGTCTTGCCGACGACCTCGAGAACATCGATCGGTGCGCCGACGCGATAGCGCTAAAAGCCGCCATGAACAGTTGGACATTGGGGATGCGCTCTGTGCCCTGCTTGATTGGCCGTCCGGTTGGACACCCGGTCATTTCCGACGCCAAACCAGCGTTCTCCAGCGAATTGTTCTATCTCGATCCGATCCGCGGCGTCGCCCGGACGTTGTCTCGTTGGTACCGCCTCCAAGGGCGCGTCGACCCCGAATACTGGAGTGAGAGGCTGCGGGAGAACGTCGGCCCATCAGAGGGCTTGCATTGATGGATATCGTGGAATTTCTCGAGATCGCAAACTCGACACCGCCGTCCAGAAGCAAGCCGCGCCCGCCGTGGAAGCTCAGTCTACCTGACGACGAGACCTTCATCACCCTTCCGGTCTATATCGCCTTTTCAGGGATCGCCGCGGTAGCCAGGCTGTGGAACAGGAAGAACGCGAAGTTCAAGGTGATCCTCTGCCTGCCGGAGGAAGGCAGCCTTCCCGTCTACACTGCGGCGGCTAGTGTCTTTCTAAAGGGAATCGCCGAATACAACATGGGAACAACGCGGCCGTTCGTCTCCGATTGGGGCGGCCGCCACTCCGGTCGCGACCAATTCGAAGTCCTGCGAAATGAGCGGGCAATCTTCCTCAAAGAGCCCAAGAAGGAGCTGGATGACGAAGCATGGCTCTTTGCAGACGCGGTGGTGGATGTCCCCGTGCGGACCAGAGGGCATGTCGAGGCTGCCCTCAAGCGTTTCGGGTTGCCAATCATCGACAGGGACGTCGAACTGCTCCTCTCGGAGCCGTGGCCGCGGTTGGACAAGGCCTTCCAGGAAGGTCGGTCGCCAACGCTGTCATTGCAGAGGTTGAGGCATTATCCGCGACCCGGTACGCCGACCGTTGTTCCGGAGGCCAAGGTTGCCGGGCCGACACTCGCGGACATGCACGGATACGGACCGGAGTTGGTGGAGTGGGGGAATGAACTCGCGCGGGATATAGAAGATTACCGATCGGGCCGCATCCAGTGGGCGGACGTGGACGACGGAGTCTTGCTTTCCGGTCCGACGGGAACTGGAAAGACGACGTTCATGCGTGCGCTGGCAAACAGCTGTGGCGTATCCGTCATCGTCGGGTCTTTTTCGACCTGGCAACGTGCCGGGTCGCTCGACGACTTTTTGAAGGCCATGTGGAAGACCTTCGAGGAAGCCAAGGCGAAAGCGCCGTCCATCTTGTTCGTGGACGAGATCGACGCCTTTGGCCGCCGGGACATCCGTGATCACAACAGCGCCTACATGACGGCCGCGATCGCCGGCCTTCTCGAGCTCATGGACGGCTTCCATGGCCGCGAGGGTGTGGTTGTCGTCGCGGCGTGCAACTATCCGGACAGCCTTGATCCGGCTATCCGGCGTGCGGGACGGCTGGACCGCCATTGCCAGATCACGTTGCCCGACATGCAAACCCGACTGAAGATTTTGAAATTCCACAGCGGCATCGAGCTTGATCACTCACAGGCCGAGATGTTCGGCATGGCGACCGAGGGCTTCTCGGGTGCCGATGTTGAGCAACTCGCTGGTGACGCCAGACGGGCAGCGCGACGTAATCTTGAGGTCCTATCGGGAACCCACGTCATCGCTCAACTGCCAGCGTCATCAGAGCTTTCGGATGATTTCGTTCGCGCTCTCGCTGTCCATGAAGCTGGCCACGCCCTTGTCGCAATTGCCATCGGCCACGGCGAGGTGTCCGAGATCAAGATTTCCCGGTACCGGATCGAAGGTAAACCCAGCCAATTGGGCTATGTAAAGTTCGACCACGTCGACGCTCGACCGAAGACGCGGGTCGACTATCTGAACGCAATCGCGGGCTGTCTCGGCGGGATCGCCGCCGAAATGGAAGTCTTCGGTTGGTTCGCAGACGGCGCTTCGGGCTCTGAAACCGCAGACCTCAACAGGGCGACGAAGCTTGCGACCATGTTGGAAGGCTCGCTCGGAATGGGGCATACGCTTGTCGTGGAAGACCCCGTCGAACAGCTGGAGCGGTTGCGAGCGTATAACCCGGAGTTCCGGAGGCGTATTCACGACGTCTTGGAGAGCGAATTCGGCCGCGTGAGGTCCGTCATTCAATCCCGTCGAATCGCTCTCGATGCGATCGTAGAGCGTCTGATGGAAACGAGAACCTTGTCGGGCGAGGAAGTCGCCGAGATCGTGGAACGGCACCGTGCACCCACCGTCAGTCTAGCGAAGCTGCCGCGCAGCGCGATGGGGGCGTAGATCATGCTGAAGCGTTCGAGAAGGCGAAAGAACCGCGCCAAAAAGACAGGACCGGACCGACAAAAGTCCTTGGGATCAGGTCTTGCGGAAATCGGCTTCCGACCGCTTGGACGCCGCATTTTAATAGCAAGCGGGCGGACTACCCAACCGCAATTGGCACACCCGGTCCCCAGGGCGGTCCACTATGACCGGTCCGCAGGCAGGATCGTCATTGAATTTCAAAACGGTTCGACTTTCACGGTTCCGGCCCGATCGTTGCAGGGGCTGCACGATGTACCCGAAGAGTTCGTCGCGGAGGTAGAGCTGATCGGCGGGATGCGACTTGCTTGGAAGAGGCTCGGGGTCGACCACCACATCGCCCTCTTGGTGACCGGTATGTTTGGCATGTCGGAGTTCATGAGAGGTCAGAGCGCATGAAACTTTGGATGGTGAGCGACCTTCACCTCGAGTTCGGGCGGCCGTTTTTGCAGACCCCGCCCGACGGCGTCGATGTCTTAGTTTGCGCTGGTGACGTTGCGACGAAGGGCATCGTTCCCGGCCTTCGTTGGCTGGTCGAAACTTTCTCCGGTCAAATTCCCGTCGTGGTGATCGCAGGCAATCATGACGCCTACGGAGCCTCCCTCGAGGAGAGCATTCGCGACGCCCGAGAATACGCCGCCAGCCTACAAAACCTCCATTTTCTGGAAAACGACGCCTGCGAGTTCGAAGGTGTCAGGTTCATCGGCGGAACCTTGTGGACGGACTTCCGGCTTTACGGGCGGAATCCAAGCGTCGCCATGTCATACGCCCAATCGGGAATGAATGACTTCAAGAGGATCAAACTCTCGAAGAGACCGTTTCGCAAATTCGGACCCATCGACGCTTACCGGAAGCACGTGGAGACCCGAGGTTTCATCGAAGGCGAACTTCGCCAGCATGCGGGAACAAAGGCGACGGTTGTCGTCAGCCATCACGCTCCGTCTCCGCGTTCGATCGATCCGGGCTTTCGACACGATCCACTCAGTGCCTGCTATGCTTCGGACATGGAAGAGTTACTCCGCGACGTCGGGCCGACGTTATGGGTGCACGGTCATGTCCATCATCGAAACGACTACATGGTCGGCAATACGCGGGTCGTCTCGAATGCCCGGGGATACCCCCAAGAGGAGACCGGGTTTGACCCTGCATTCACAATCGACATTCCAGAGACTGCCCAATCAAAATGGAAATGACAGACCCCGGTCGGACCATCCGCGACCGTATGGCTAAAGCATTTCCCGACCTCGGCGACGAATTCTGAGCGGTCCAAGAGCCACCTCTGCCGCAGGAGTTCACATGTCTCATCCACTACCTCGAAATGTCCGCTACGACAGACGTGCCGGAACGATCGTCGTCCAATTCAGCAACGGCTCCGCCTTCGTGGTTCCTGCCCGCGCACTGCAGGGATTGGCTGACGCTTCCGAAACCGAAATCGCGGAAGTCGAGTTGCTGGGCAGGTCGGGCCTGGATTGGAAATCTCTCGACCTCGATCATGAGATCAACCGATTGATGACACCCATTTCGGCATTTGCAACTCCTGACCTGCGCGGCACGAGGATGCAGTGGGCTGCACTTGCTAGTTTAGCTTAGGACTGCCAGAACCAAGGGTCGCGAGGTTTGTGAGACCTTCTTCGATGATTGCATCTCGACATTCAGGGTCTTGAAGGTCAGAGCGAATTTTCTCTAACGCCTGCAGAATGCTTCGCGCGATATTGTATGCCTCGTCTAACGTTTCCTGACACCGCCCCAATACCAGAAGTTTTTGATGTCGTCCGTTGGGAGTCTGCATCAGTTCTGGCTCTGTTTTGAAAAACTCGTGCATCAGGAAGTTTCTAAGCTCGAGAGCTTCGCTCAGTTGGTTTTCAATACTTTCACCATCCTCAAATCGTAAGAGTCTCCGGACCTCTTTCAGCAACGTGCCAAGCGTTTTGCGATCCATCTTTTTCACAAAGGTGGAAGCCGCATCTGGCGGTGGCGACTTCTGCCACCATCCATTGGCGAGATATTCAAGATTTAACCATATTATGGCCAACATACCTTCAAAGTACTGGGCCGTTTCGCAAGAACGCCCGAACCGTTCGTAGATATCTCTTATTGTGATGACGTCGGTTCCCATGGCAACAAGCCCCGTAGCTCCGATTTCCTTGCGTTCATACTGTAGTCTTGGCCGCTTTCCGCCCTGAGTAGAAGTCTGTTTCGGGTGAGATAGGGACAACGCTTGCGGCGATCTTCAGCCTGTCTTTCCGTGCTAAATGCCTTTTGGCGAGATTTCGCACCCTAGTTCCAAGGCAATGCGACACGCCGTCGCCGCCGCGCGGCGTTGCGATCCCACTTCGCATTCCCAGGCGACTATGACCTTCCATCCCTTTTCTCGCAGCAGCGACTGCACTTTCTTGTCGCGAGCGACATTTCGGTCAAACTTGTCTTGCCAGAAGGCCGTGTTGCTCCTCGGGGTTGTCGCAACTTTGCATCCTTCGTGCCGGTGCCAGAAACAGCCATGCACGAAGACAACTGCCTTGTGCCGGGCTAGGACGATGTCTGGCCTACCGGGTAGCTCTTTGGAGTGGAGTCTGTACCTCAGGCCGAGCGCATGGAGCGCACGACGGAGCGCGAGTTCGGGCGAGGTATCGGAGGAGCGAATCCGCGACATCCGCTTCGACCGCTCCTCGGGTGTCAGAAAGTCCGGCATACCAACCCTCTATGAACCGCTGTCTCCCAATGTGCGGATGAGCTCGTAGAAGGGAAAGCCTCTTATGAATTCCCCCGGGCTGTCAAACGACTTATAAAGGCACTCGTGGTTACCGAGAGCCTTCACGCGTTCGGCCATTTCCGCCGCGGTAGCCGAAAGCCCAAGCGCGGAGAGTTCGCCGGCAGTGACGTTAGGGACTTTGTGGACGAACCAGGTGAGGAGCGGCTCACGATAGTCTGTCCCGCCAGCCTTGAAATGACGCAGGTATTGCGATGCCAGAATGATGCCCGTACCGAACTCGCGACCTTGAAGCAAAAGTTTGCGCAGGACGTCGAACTCGTACCGCATAATATTGTCCGCCTCATCCACCAGCAAGTAGGAGTCGATAGCACGGAGCTGGGGGTCCTGCCCCACAAAGGGGCGCTTAGGAGTCCTCAACATGTTTTCGTAGAACATGTTGAGCATGACGGCGACAAGCATATTCTTGCTATGGTCGTCCTGGCCGAGCGCATCCAATGCAATCACAACAACGCCATCGAGAAAGGCATCGAATGGTAGCGTCTTCGAAGGTTGGTCCTCGAATATCTCCATGTCCAACATGTCGCCGATAATCGACATGGGTGAGTCAGGCCTACCCTCGACAATGTCCGAGTATGCAGTGTGAACCTCACGCAGCGTTGGGGGTTGCCCAGGCGGGGCTGCTCCATAGGCTGCCTTGACGGCTTGCTTCAGCTTCTCTCTCTGTACGTTGCCGATGCCAGAGTAAATCTTGCCAAGCACGTCCGCAAAAAACCTGAAGCGATCGAACCAAGGTGAAGGTACGTCGCCTGCCGTCCGTGTGTCGAACAGGTTCAATGGAATTCGGTGTGGGCGCACGACGCGGGCCCCGGTGGCCGCGACGAAATCCTCACTGCTATAGTCACGCTTGTAGTCGAATATAAGAAAACGCGGCGCGTGGCCGCGGTTCTCTTGCGCCGATGACGCGATCTGCGTGATCAAAGACTTTAAAAGCTGTGTCTTGCCTGTTCCGAGGTCGCCGACCACGCCCATGTTAAGCTGATTTAACCGGGTGTCAGAGATGTTCAACTGCAAGTCGCGCGGTCGAAAACCGTCAATAGTCTTGCCCAGCTTTAAGATGACGCCATTCCCAGAGACTTCAGGTCCTATCGTGCTTTCATCGGAACTGCTCGGTGAGGCGTGGACAACCGGAAGCCCCTCATCTATGTGATCGCTACAAGGGTGAGGAATTCCGCTCGCGCCGTTCGTCGTCCGGTCAGAGCCTTCAGGTCCTTCAGTAGACGGCTCCGCGTCGGTCAGTGACTTGTGTTGTGGCATGAGCTCCCAATCACTCAGCCGGGCGCGAACCATGGCATAGAAGTCCTTCGGGTCCCCCGCGACCACGCTGGCGGCGTCGTCGCGGCAGATCACGATTGTTTCATCGAACCCATCCCTGTCGAAGTCCTGCGGCTTACTCGACGGGTTGTCATCAACGATTATCAAGCGCCCACGTGGATCGACCTCCACGCAATCACCGCCGTCGAGAATGGCCCCCGCAATCCTTTCGTGAAACTCGGACCACCTTGCGGCGTGGCCGACCACGTCCTGATGCTGGCTGTAAACGCGCATCCCAAATCCGATCATCGAGAGCAGGAGGTGCTGGTACGCCAGTCCCCAGAGCCTTGGCTGGGTGTCGTGCGGCAGCATCGCCATAATCAGCGAGGAGAGAGCCTTGGCCTGATCCAATGCTTCCACTGCTTCGCCCGCGCCATATCTTGACGTCGGCCTGCACTTTACCTCCACTGGGGTGATCTTGATCCGGACACCTCCTCCAGACAGGTCAATGCCTACCACAACGAGATCGGGCCGGAGTTGCGAGAGGTCGGTACGGTCTTTGCCAAGTGCTTTGCAGAGGTCGCCAATATAGCCGCGGAATGGATCAACAGGGACTATGATCGCGATTGTTGCATCCTCGGCAGAACCACCGATGACGCTAAGGATTCCGTCGCCTTGATTTGCGCCCCCACGGAACTGATCTTGAAGTAGGCGTGCCCCAACGAAAACACCCAAGTCGCCAGTTGCCCCTGCATCGTCACCTGCCAAGCCCTTTATTGTTGGTATTCCGCGCCTCGCGACCTCAAGCAAAACGTCCTGGACCCGGTCCTGCTCGAGATCGTCGCAGCCCGGAAGGCGCGCCAGCGCCTTGGACAATGCCTCGCGGTCCGCTTCGGTCACTTGCGAGAGCAAATAATAGCCGTTCGTATCACCTGCCCGATGGGAGTAGGACGGTAGATCGAAGTCCCACAGGTACGCTCCCTCAAGCCAGCCACCCAGGAAGCATGCGGGGTCAATTGCTGAGGAGGAGACTGCAACGAAGTCCGTGCGTCGCTCTCTTAACATGTACTGAACCTCGTGCACATTAGGCGCAAATTGCAGCCCAGTGCGTACTTGCCCCAGATTCTCTGTCGCGGAGAGCAATGCGGCAACCTTATCCACCAGAACCTCGCCAGTGGGCTCCGGAGCAGTCGACTGTCGTGACTCTGAAAGAAAGGCACCGGGGAGCTGCCTACGGACCCTGTGCCTAATCATCCCACCGGCCCCTAGTGGTGTACGCCCATCGACTTTCTCAGCGCGGGGCTCGGACATATCTAACTGGGCAATAATGCCAAGGTCGGGCACGGCTCCTTTGGGCTGACGGGAGAACCACCTGACACTGTTGCGGGTGTCCTCGGACAAGTTCGAGATCGTGGCGTCGTCTGGTCGCGCGCCAGGGATGCGGTCATCGAAGATTTCAACAAATCTAGGGCCGACGGCTTGGGCCCTGGTACGGCGCGCGCCCTCCTGAAAGCGCGAAGTGCACCAATCGATTAGCCCCTGATTGCAGTTATCAGTAGTTCCTCCCGCGCTTGAGACGGCTATGGCGACAACCGGCTTTGCAGCGAGCAGGCCCGACACATCGTCAAGGGCCCGCACCACCTGCGCGGCGCTAAAGCCAATTGTGATGCCGCCGACACTGATGCCAAAGGTCTCGCCAAAAGGTGCGGCGAGTGAGCGCGTAGGAAGCTTCCCAAGTTCCTTGCCGTTCCACAGCACCGACCAGTAGTCCGTTCCGTTCTCAACCGCGAGATAGTCGACTTGGTCGACTCCAGTGGGGGAGCGCAGGTAGAGCGACAGGATGTCTGGTACACAGTCCGGGTCAAGCACGCTTGCGGCGGGGCAAGGCTTCCCAAGCTCGTCTGCGTCGGCAAGCATTCGCTGGGCCACGACATGCCAGCCAACCCGCAGCGGATGAAGGGGGGAAAGCAATATCGCCACCGGCTCGCGGTACAAACTGCGGCCGCTGGCATCAAGCGAGGAAATCGCGACAACGTCTGCCCAGCAAGCCACCTCGGGGTCTGTCGCCAGCCACGAATGGTAGGCGTCCACGTATTGTTCTACCAGAGCCGCAAAGCTTTCGTCACGAATTGCCCACTCGCCGAGCCTTGCCGTCTCGAAAACGCCGGACTGGTCACCGTCGCCTCGTACGCGCCGGGCGATCTCCTCGCGGGCGGCCAAGAACTGCTCCGGGGGATTGAACTCTGACGGGTTCGGCCGAGGGTCCTGGATAAACGATCCGCGCGATAGGACCGGCCCACCCCCAGTGCCCCATGTTGGAGGTGCCCACTGATCTCCATAATCCTCGGCGAGTACTATTGGCTGGTAGGATTCACGCACAGCATCCTGGGAAAGGAGCCAGTCCTGCAGCATCGTACATCGAACAGCGCGGTTTACGGGAATAATCGCCTTGGCATCGAAGCTTTCCAGCTGCCGCCGATTGGCCTTGATGAGCCGCTCGAATTCGCTCCGGCAGCCGATCTCGGGTGCATCTTCGCACGTAACGTAAGTCCGACAGGTCTCGGTCACAGCGGAGCCATTCTTGGCGGTCCGCGCGAACCGAACGTCGAACTGGCAGTTGCCGTCGACCTCGATTTCGGCACGGAACATCTCGTGACTTGATTGTCGAAGCGGCACTTGCACGGGCGAGCCGGCATTCCCGTCAGTTTGGTCAATTGAAAGAAAAGCCGACTGCTCGAGCTCGATCCGAGGCGAGGCGAAGATAAGTAACTCGTACCGGCCAGGTCCCGGTAGACCAAGGCTGGTCTCCCATTCTGCCCCGGTCTTAATACTGCGCTTGGCCGGTTTTCGCGGGGACGAGAATTTTCGAGCAAGCCTACAGGCAACAAGTATCCCTGGCTGCCAGCTGGCAAGCGACACGACCTTCAGCGAGCCTTGCTTAAAGCCGGGGGCGGTCGCCTTGTAGGTCAACGGCGACTTGTGCGGTGGCGGTGTGGGATCGGTAAGCTTCTCGCTGCTATTCGCCTCGATAACGCCCAACAAGCCGCTGCCGGCTGCGGGCGCTCGATTGACTTCGATCCGCAAACCATTTGGGTCGCCGCCCTTGGTCTCGAATCTCAGGTCAACTTCGTTCGCCACCACCGAGGGCATGATCCTGCTTAGCGCTGCGAGTGAATTGGTGCAGGTAATGACAATATCGCCAGTCGATACAGGTTCCTCAGCGAGAAGCTCCGCCCACTTCTCTACGTGGAGTGCGCGCCACCAACCGGGCGCGATGGACGGCGTGGGAATCTCAGACGGCCGATAGTAGGCTGCGGTAGCCTCTTCGAACGTGGTGCGAACCTCGCAAGTGGAGCGAATGTGGTCCAGGAAGCTTCGCAGGTGCTCACGATCCTCGTCGTTGGCACCCTCGGACAACCGGTCAACGCCGGCGCGGAAGCCATCCGACATCGCCCCGGCGATGTTCTTCAGCGTGCTCAGCTGCTCCTTAGCAGACAGCGTTCCGTCGCGCATGGGCGGCACACCGCACAAGAGACTCACCGCTGCCGCAGTGGGGAGATCGGCTCCAGCGTCTATGTTATACAACATCGATAGGACGTTCCAGGCACCTTCTCGTGACGAACTGCCCCCACCAATCTCGTCCGCTGAACGAGCTGCCGCCTCCAGCAGCTGCCTGCCATCTTCTAGCAAGTCTTCTGGCACACCGGCTTGAGTCAGGCCCTGACTGACAAGCTCTTGCACAAAGGTGTCGTCCCACCATGCCTCGAACGTTGCGTTTTCACCATTGTTTGCTTCTGCGACGCCGAACTTGTCGGTCGTGCTCACGACGGAGAGAATGCTATGCTCGCCGGGTGGAACAAGCGCGACGTAACTCGCGGACTTTGGAAGATTGCGAAGGTCGAGCAGGTGATCCTGATCGCACCAACCGGACTCTCCGACTGCCGGGTTGCCAGTGACCAGCTTTTCACGTGGCACCGGCAGCAGGAAGGGCAATGCCGAGAGGGTGACTCCGCGTGATCCACTGACAAGGTTGTCGAAGACCTTGGACATCAAGTCATGCGGTGGTCCAAGGAACAGTAGGCGCATTTCCCGCACAGCGGCTGATACGGGTAGCGAGCCAAGTTGCGACCTGATGCGATCCGCTAGTGCCAACGCAAGCTTGTTCATTAAACGTCCTTGACTGCCTGAGTTACTCGGAAGGGCGGGACAAGAAGCATTCCGCTCTCGGCGTCTGGGCTGTCTAGGACCAGTCCGAGCATACGGAGTTGGTGGCCAAGCTCGCTCTGGGCAATGTCCCTGTGGTCGACGCTGAGGCCATACTGCGCCAGATGCATGGCCAGACGGTGAACTGACCGTGGCCCAGCGACGCCCGCAAGCGAGCAATGCACCAGTGCTATGGCTGCCACAGGTCCCAGCGTAACAATCCAAGGGCTACTCGGATGAGTGCCCCGCTTCCGGAGGATGTATCCTTGGTCATAGCCCCGCAGCCGCGGATTGGCCGTCTGTCGTTGTTGCAGGCTATAGGTCACGAACTCGCTGATGTTTGAGCCAATGCCCTTCTTGCACAGGAGTGTTCGGGTCTCCCGGTCGACAAGCTCATCAACTACATCGCGGACGAGTACTGCTCGGGAGCCGCTGCAATGCGTTCGAACCTGCTCGCAAACGGCCGCGAGCCCGTCTGCCGATCCAAGGACTTCATGGGGTACCACCTCAAGGTCCTCGAGCGCCCATAAAATTGCGTTAATTCCCAGCCGAGCGGTCAGAAAGCGAGAAATGCTGTCACGGATGCCCGAGAGCGGCTTGTTGGAAAGTGGTAGATAAGAAAAACGGTTTGAAAACATGCGCTCGCGCGCTTCATGTACGGACGCCGGCCCCGCACCATCGAGGGCATCGGACAAGCATCCCCACACGCGCGCATGCAACTCGCACAGCCAGATGACGTGCGAGACCGTGCCAAGGCGAAGAATCGCCTCAAGCAAGCTCGTCCACTGCCGCCTTGTGAGAAGGGGCTTGGCCGCAATGATGGCGTCGAGATCGTGGACGAACTGCCGGGCGGGGAACATTCCCGTTCCAACATCCGGGCACACCGGCATCGTTTCAAGGGGTGCAGGTATGAACGACCATTTCGGTTCCGGTAGCCAAGCCTCGATCTCCGATTGGAGAAAACGGGCGAAGACGTCGTCCTCCTCCCCTACACTCATCGCATCATACAGGCCACGCCACGTAGCCTCTGCGGAGCCCGCGTCCTTCGAGCCGAGCCATACCATTCTCCGGACAAGAACGCCCGGTGTCCATGGATTGCCGGCGAGCCGTGGAGCTCCGGAGAACAATGCCGTCTGCGGGACAAGCGGAATTACCTGCAGGAAACGCTTGGCCGACTGGTTCGATCGCTTTGGGCTCTCGAGCACCGAGTTCAAGAGTGTGTCGAGGGCATCTGGTTCCAGGGTGCCAAAGTTTTCGCCCGCCGCCCGCCCGCGAGCTTTTCTAATCAAGCCCTGCAGCCTGGTTCCCAGTGGCGGAACCTCTCTTTCGCTCATCCCAGGAAAGCCGATCACCCTGTAGAGCGATGAGAGTACGACCTCCGAAGTCGCATATTCGGGGGCCGGCGACATAGCGAGCATACCTTTGCCATAGGTACCATGCGACCTGCCCCAGGGTGCCTCTCGAAATTCCGCCAATGTCATAGGCGGCCCCCCCTGGTGACCACCCCGAAACTCGACCGACGCTGTTCAATTGTAACGCCGTTGCCCAAGCGAATCTCCGCCCGTCGCAGAATTCTACCGTCCCTAACGATGGGACCAGCGAGCCGGGCGCTCGTAGTATCGAGAAGCGCGAGGACAGACCGTGGGAGTGAGGCTACCGACATGCCTTGTTCAATATCCTTTACGGCCTTGAATAGATCGTACGTCAAGGCGACGTCCTGAGCAGATGAGCCCTCGCCAATCTCAATGAAGCGCAATGGCGACAACGGCCGCCCTTCGTCACTTGTATGCGCTGGTTGGACGTGTCGCCGCGGCACTACAAGTGTTGCCTGGCCATTCAATGGTGGTAGGGGCTGACCGAACGTTGTCGTCAGCGACACTTCGAATTCCTGATTTTTGTTCAACAACAGCTCGATCTCTCGCGCTACATCATACACGCCATGATCTTGCTCATCGTCGACGATATTCTGAAACTCCTTCAGCACGCTGGCTTCCACAACCGTCATAGTGCGCGCTCCGATTGTCCTCCGAACAATACGACAGGCGAAGTCGCGGACTAGCCTTTGCACCCGGGTCGCGGAAGCGGGTCGCTTTTTCCTTACGTCCTGTCGCGAGAGATAGGTATCCAGCTCGGCGAGGCGACGTAGCAGTTCGACTTCGAGAGCGGTCAGGATTCTCGACTTACGCACAAAATCGAGTCCCTCCGCCACCGAGCGGCTGAAACGGGTATCGATGTCCCGTAGGACGTATGTTGTCGTGCGGCTGACATTTACTGTCGTGTCCGGATGAGCGAGAGCTGGATCGAGGAGTGATGAGAAGCTCTCCAGCAATCCTTCGATCATTGCCGGAAGGTAACGCGAACGTCGCGAGCTGAGGAACCACTGCAGTCCCATGGCAGTGTTGTTCTCCTGAAGGCCAAGTTCCTTGATGTCCTTGAGAAGCGAAGGTCCGGCATCTCGATCCCACTGGTGGAACAGAGCGTGTTGATACTGTGCTGCGACGAGCTCGAAGATGGCCAAAGATGTCTTGGAACTGGGCTTAGCATTGCGAGCGGCTTGGTCGTCTGCAAGGGCGACGCTCGCCGCCCAAGCGCAGGGCGACAAGTCAGAGGCACGGACTTCATCACGATGACCAGCCAGCAGATAGGACAACAGCGAGAAAAGGTCGCGAAAGTTCCATCGTTTTCCGCTTCCAAGCTCGTACCAGCGTAGCATCGCAAGCAACGCTTCATCCTCGCGGGGGCGTGACAAATGCTCGCGGCTCGTACAGTACGGGCATCGTGGGCCCGCCTCGCACGTCCCTGCGGCTGGCCATAGGCCGGCATTAACTGCGTGACGAAGAACCTGCGCGGCAGGAGCCGCCCCGCCATCGGCCGTGCCCACGAGCAGCGATTCCATGTCCATCGGCCAGATCGCGATCTCGGGATAGCCACTAAGCGGCCAGCATGACGGAGCATCAGGAAGGAGGCTCACGGCACGTGTGACCGTCTCGAGCAAGTGGCGGGGCCGGCTTTCCCCCGACTGCGCAGCCACAATCAGGGCGTCGTCAAGGACGCCACGGTTAACACAACAAAGATACATGTGGGACGCATCGCCAGCAGTAGCTGCGTGAAGTTCATCGAGCAGGAGCTGCGCTGCTGATCTCCCGTCGGCTCCGGCAACAATTGAAGCGTCCTGCACAATCGACATTCGTAGCGCCGAGTGGGTTTGCGCCGAGAGGATGCCCATATCCACATCTACCCGCCGCGGTACTTTGCCGGAGACGGGGCTGAAAGAGCGCGCGAGCTCCCCGACGAGGCGTCCGTTGCATCCCAGGGCGGAATCAAGCCAGCCCATCATCGTCTCGATCGCCTCGGTCTTGCCGTTCCCGGGCCCGCCCACAAGCAAGATCACGCGCGGTGCCGCGGCATCCTGTGCTCCAATGCGCTGGCACCAAGCCTCAAGCCTTGCAAGCAAGTTTGTCTTGAATACTTGAGCACCCGGTCGGCCACTCTTTTCGTCGAAGAGTCGGCGAACGCCACCCGAGCGGTGGCCGGCCCAGTTGAGCAATTCCGCGGGGAAAGGCGCTTCCGGCACGCTCTGAGTCATATACTACCTCGATACCGCGACGGCGTGTGGCTGGGGAGAGTTTAAGTCTCCCCTGGTTAACTCGATCTCGTCCAACGCTCTGTTAATTGCCGTGCCAATGACGCGGGCCAAGTTTGGCGGCACGGCGTTACCCACCTGGGTGTAACGCGGGCACTCTCGCGTGCGACGATTGCCGCCCGTCGTGAACTTCCCTTTGAATTGAAACCAGTCGGGGAACGACTGGAGGCGGGCGCTCTCGCGTACTGTGAGTATGCGCGGCTCGGAATAGTGCAGGACGTCGTCTGGCAGCGTCGTAATAGTTGGCGCAGGCTCGGTCGGGGACATAGGGTAGATACGGTGCTTCTTCAGACCGTAGCTCTGGCGAGCGGAGTCATCCATCCGAACACCTCTGCGGCACTCCGCCAGTATGCGTGCAAAGCGGTCACGCACATCGTCGCGATGCCTGGCAAGGCGCATGCTGTTTGGTGCGCCATCCGCGCCCTCGCGCATGAGCATTTGGTAGGTCGTGGTGGGCAATCGCGGGATTGCCTCGTGAAATCCTGACGGTGATTGAGCGTCTTCGCACGCAACTAGCGACCGATCGCCAACCTCAAGGTCCGAAATCGCCTCGGATGCCGAAATGACCTCGGCAAGGCAAAGGTTGGCGAGCTGTTGCTTACGAGCGTCCTCCACCAGTTCGAAGACCCGCCCAACGCCGTTTTCAAGATATTCCGCTAAATCCCTTCGTACCCCGATCGCGATTAGACGCGAACGTTTCTGCGGTACCCCGAAGCGCGAAGCGTCTACCAGCGACGCCACAACATCATACCCGACCGCGTCGAGGCTCGCCGCCAGCTTTTCGTAGAATGATTGCCGACGTGGCTTTGGCCCGACCGGTAAGTCGACGACATTGCTAGGACGATGCGCAACCTGCATTCCCGGGACGTTCTCCAAGATCAGTGCGGACGGTCGAATTGCCTCGACCACTTCCACATACTTGTTGAAAAGTAGGTTCCGTGGATCGTCCTCATTTCTCCGGCCGGCGAAGCTGAAGCCCTGGCACGGGGGACCGCCACCAAGGACGTCTACTTGGCCGCGGAGTCGTTCAAGGGTAGCCTTGTGCTCTCCCAGCAATTCGTCGATACTCCAGGCCTTCTGGCTCAGCCAGGCTGGCCACTCAAAGCGATGTCTTTCTGGTGAGCGCTCGCCCACAAAGTTTGTAGCAAACGTGCCGAAAGCCATGTCGTCGCGCTCGATTGCGAACACCCCCCGCATTCCGGAAAGCGAAAGTCCCAGAGACAAGCCCCCACATCCCGAGAAGAGGTCCACGAACCTACGAGTACGCATTCGAATCATTAATCCATTCCTGGCAAAGCCCAGCCGGTAAGGGCCCGGCAGGGCCATAATCGTTTATGTGCTCGCAATCTGAGCGTGTCCCCTTGCGTGAACTAGGCATAGCAACAAGTTCGATTCGACGCCATCATGTTCCTGCTTCGTTTGCTATGCTTCAGGGATGGTAAGGTGCAGACTTCTCCCGCCAACTCCCGCACTCACGGCTTCGCTGCATGGCTTTGGCCCACACCGTCCACGAACCGGATACCCTGATTGCCAAATCTGAGTACAGGCCATGGAGCAGAACCGCATGCCGTCAATGAATTAGTATGGGACCTCCCGCATGGGAGGTCCGCAAGCTGGCACGAAATCAGGACTTGTATCCAGGAGTCATGTAGTATTTTGGAACATCGCTCAACCCAGCTGCAATACTCTTTCGCTGCTCGGGCAAATCTGGCAATGCGCCGCCAAGCGCAACGGCAATTTGGGGATAAGGGTCCACCAAATCTGGATACTTTGTCGCCATTCCTTCCGGGGCCGGATTTTGCCAGTCGAGCGCAATGCGTCGGCCGTCACGTTCGACACCCTCCTCGGCAATCTGTCGTATCATCGGTAATCGAGCGCCGCCTCCCGTTGCCACGAGGTTAACTCGCGAGAGGTTACCGGCCACCGCGAAGGCCGAATCCGTGATGAGCTTTCGAATACTCTCAGTGAAGGCCTTGACCGGGGCGAACTCCAAAAACTCCGCTAGTGTGAGTTCGAGGATTTCCTCCGTGGGCAATTCAAATATCAGGCTGCCGTCGGCAAAGAGGCGTTCCTTGTTGAGCCGCTTATGCCGGTTCAATGCCGCTGCTGCCGCTTGATACTCTGCAGAACCTTGCGCGAGATGCGATTTCTGAACGAGCGCTCGCACGAGTGCGTTGTCCAAAACGTTCCCTGCGCTCTTGATTGCCTTCGCTGCGCTGGTTACTTCCGTAACGCGATTTCGATCCCAATTGGGATTGCTGACACAGATGCAGCCGGCCACGTCCGTTGTGCCAGCGCCTATATCGACAATGAGGTACGGCGCTCTTCGATTTGATGGCAAACCAAGCAAAGCACCAGCACCGGCAGCCGTTGCCTCGCGAACTGGCTCACCAATAAGAACCATCGGTAGATCGTCTTCAAGTTCACGCAGTTCGTCGAGGGCAGCGCGCGCGTCAGATAGCTTCAACGAGTCAACAAGCCGATCACCGAATGATCTGGCGAGAACGACCGCCTGAGCCATCATCCGTTTCATTTCGCGCTCATTTCCCTCCCGATTTACATCATCCCATGCAGGATGAGCAAAGCGTCTACGCATGTTCGCCCCAAGCCCTTTCGCTTCAAGGGCGGTCTCGACAAGGAATGTCAAATGGGCGAGATAGAGAACGAGAACATCTCTCTGGAACAGTTGCTGTTTTGGGTCTTTCTTCTCATCAAGGCGAATTTGGCCGAGGTTAGAGACATCGGCACCAAGGGTCATATACTGTTTTATTGAATCGATAAGGCGCTCTGGTGCGGCTTGCGTATCATCAAATATCTTCCTGGCGCGAGCGCCAAAGTATATCACATCCTCGCTTATCAACATTTCTGACGGAGTCGTCAGAGGTTGCGTCCAGCCGCTGTTCTTTCCAACTGGGAGGTCAATAATGTTCGGCAGTTCGTCTCCGGTATCGATGCTAGCAAAGGCTTTCGAAAAAGATGTCCCAAAATCAATGCATAGCGCGGCCTTCTCTATAACATCTTCTTCCGCGACTGCCACTGAGCTCAGCAATTTGCGTTTGTCGCTCGTCCCTTCCTCTTGCGGAGACGGCGTCGCACGATCTAAAAGTCCGCTGTCAATCGATTTGAGAAGTGTGTCCAGAGCCACAAGCTCCCTAGATGTAACAAAGGTTTTTCCTGTCTCTTCTCTTGCCCTTTCCAAGAGATTGCTAAGCAAGTCTATTGCCGTATGCCGGTTCATTTGTCCCCCTCGATCTTCTCCACTTGCGCCTTCACGATGATTTTTGCAGGCGTGCCCTCTGGCTCCTTAATGACCCCAGGTATCTGGATTCGCCCCCGCGCTGATATCTGGAGTGCGTTGTCGGTTACATGAACAGCAGGGTCGTAGGCCACCAGTTCTCCCAACTTGCCGTAAAGACGTAGGCGACGTTTCGTCGCTGCAACACCAGCCCATTGCGTCACCACGCGAATACGACCTGCGGCGGTCTTTAGGGTTGTCGCATGACCGGGTTCGAGTATTTCCATCTCGCCAGCCATAATATCCAAGGAGTTAGGAATCGAATCTTGACGCGCGATTGCAATCAGTAGGTTGGCCAAAACTTCGTCTAGCGCCTGTTCATTTATATCCCTAACAGCGTCGTTAGACTGCGCGCTAACGATATCCTTTCCTGTCGCAAGCCAGTTCGAAATATTCAGCTCAAGACTGGGGTCGGCTTGAGCGATTGCGCGTCCAAATTCATTTGTTTTTTCCTGCCCGAAAGCATTAACCAGGGACTGGCGCACGACTCTTTCAGACACGCCTTGCCGTGCCAAGACGTGAAGAGCGTCCATGGCAATTGCCAATATCCTATCAGCGGTTTGCCTCACTCGATCAGATGGTCTTGCAGGCTTCCACCAACCCAGCACAGTTCCGACCGCGCGGTATGTATCTGCTTCAACTGCAGCGGAGAAACGTAGGCGAAGTAGTTGTACCAAGAGTTCCAAAACTGCAAGGGCGGTTTCATCTCGTAATGCGCGGGCTTCTGGCCCACGTATTCCGCCGCCCCTAAGAATGAGATCAGAAAACGACTGCCCAAAACCTGCACCGAGAGGCCGATCAGCCAGCGAGAGCGGATTTCCTAATGCGCCGAGAACGCGATTCAACTTTCGGCAAGCAGTATCGACTGAGTAGTCGAAATCTCCGCGATCCTCGGCAAAAGCTCGCTCGATCGCTTTAAGAGCGCTGGCCAAGTCCTTTGATCGATGAATCGCTATTTCTGCCCACACTTCACGCGATTTTCTTTCCGCCACGTCGGCCCTGGCCAGTTCCACAGCCGCGTAATCAGCAACCCAAATTTCGTCAGAGACAGACAGCGCCTTCGCTAGATAGTAGCGATCATCAGCTGCTCCCCATACACCGGTGCCGGGGATCGGAATGCGAAGTGCGGATTTGAGTAAAGGCTGCGCCAAACCTGCCAACGGCTTCGATATCTCCGAGGCCTTTCCAAGAACCGAAATGGCCTCCAGGCGCTCGCGGTCTGTACCCTCTTTAGCGGCCTCGCCAATAATCTCGAATGTTGCCCGGACAGGATTTTCGTCGAGTCTGTCCTTTACCAGCTTGCGCGAAGCGATAAGGGTCTTCAACATTTCAAGCGCGGCGTCGAATCCTTGCGGAATCTGGTGGCCCGTGTCACTTTTATTTCCGTCCATTTGTACGCCCTCTCTGGTACCCTTTCAGCAATTTATACGACCCACATACGCTACAACGCGGTTCATATATTCCCCTAAGGCCGTTTCGTAGCGTTCGCGTCAGGACGTAATGCAAGATATGGATAGAAGCATTCGCGTCGGCTTTGAACGGCACACATTGGATACCTATTTCAAATTAATCGCCTAACGCGTTCCTCGTTAGGAAGCTGTGATTGGTGTGGCAGCTTATGCTGATGCTCTACCAGGGAAGCTAATTACATTGTCCGGAACCGGACTAGCTTCGGGCGCACTCTCTTCGACGAGGCGGAGCAAAGGTGCTATGACAGTTTTCTCCCATAGACTGTTGATCATTTCTTCCAAATTGTCCTTGAGACCCGTTTGCTTAGTGAACCAGTCCTCAAGACGTTGAGCGACGCGCCCTTTGAAACCAGGGCCGGCACCCCACTCCGCCGCACATGACGACCACGCCGGTGACTGGCAGACGGGCTCCCGGTAAACTTCGATGCCTCCGCGTTGCGCCGCCTCCAAGAACGCCCGCTTGGACGCTGCCGCACTTGCGGCAATTTGCTCGATAGATTTCGCAGCCAAGGCCAAATCATCATCAGCCTTCAGGGAGTTTAGAAAGGCTGCGAGTGCACCAAACCATCCATCACTCCTAAGCTTGGCGTCGCGCGCGGCACCAACTCCAATAAGGTGAAGGATATTGAGACCGACATACTCGCCATTGCGACGTGTCGCTGCCCAAAGTGTCGAGGCATACCTCACACCACGAATCGTATTCAGGGCGTCGACATGTGCAAGGCGTTCTCTCGCGCCCAGACGCCGATTGCCCGCAAGAAAGGTATTAAGCCGGCTGGCTACCTCCTCGATCGCGGCGTTGAGAGCTTGAGCCTCGTGGTTCTCGATGATTTCTTCTGCCGCAGCGCACAGGTCGAAGAGACGCACCTCCACAGTCTTACGCATCCGCGCTAGCTGCCCAGCAAGTTCAGACCTAATATCTTCTGCACTATCGTTCTCGACGTTGAAGAAAAACATAGGAACGCCTGCTGAGTCTTCCGCAGCAAGTTCAGAGGTGACTTGAACACGCTTGAACTCGTAGCCCTCTGAATCAGTTAAAGCCTGTTCCCCCATGTCGTCCTTCATTGCGCGAGCTTCGCCGGATCGAGGCAAAGCAAGGATGGACACCTTGCCGGTGTCAAACCGCTCCGAAAAGGTTTGCCGCATGTGCTGGAGCAAAACGCGAGAACTCATACCCGGGGCATCATTAAACCGGGAGCAGAACACGACCGTAGTGCGGGGGTCCTTCAATCGCTGATCAAGGTCCTCGCGCACTGCAACATCATCGACCCCCTTGGTGTCAATAATCGCAATGTGCATTTCCCCGAACGTCTTGCCGAAGTTCGGTATGAGGAGATCGATATTCTTGGGAAGCGGCACATCTCGCAGGCGGCCATTGTTGACCGCTTTGAAAGTCTCCGTGACCCATTCCATCGGATTTTTTCGGGTTGAGCTATCATACCAAAGTTCGCGGCGGGTACGCTCATCCAAGCCAATGAATCCCAGAACCCGTGTGCGGAATTCCTCCTCTGAACCACACGAAACTGCGAGGTCCTGTACAGGGTCCTGATAGATGATTTTTCCGTCCACAGTCTCCCGTTTCCGAGCAAGACCAGCCATGTTCCGGATGGCGCGCTCGGCTTCGCGACTGACGTTTACGCTATCCGTGGCATCACGCTGCTCCTTCACGTAGGTTGACCACTTCGCCGCGCAGAAGTCCGCCACCAGTTCACGAAGTTCGCCGTCTGACATCGGCAAGAGAGAGAGGCCGAATTCAGGTCCGACCTTTATGTGAACCTCGCAAATGGTGGTGCCACCGGCACCCGTTTCCAGAACAGGTCGATTGATGGTCTTGTCGGCCATGGACGGCGGAACAAGGAGATCGAAGAGGAAACTGATCGCTGTCGATTTACCGACGCCCATGTCGCCGATGAATGCAATGTTATGGTTGAGCTTCGTTAGGAAAGTCGCAGCTCTCATCAAGGATTCACGCTGTCGTTCGATCTGTCGCCTGAGGGGCCAAGGACGCTCTTCATTGTCGAGAAAGGCTGCAATTTTTTCCAGGGTCTCCTCGGTGATCTCCAAGCAAGCCCGCTCAGGATTCCAAAAAGAAGGCGGCTCAATGTAAATCCATTCTCGTCCAGCATATTGCTTGAACTGCTCCGCGGCCGTGCTCCCGGCGGAGATCAGCGCGTCCAGAACTTTTTCAATATCAGCCTCATGAGAAACTTCGCCCTTTTCGATTCTCGAAATCCGGCTCTGATCAAGTCCAGACTTGTCCGCCAGAACTGCTTGCGTGATTCCCAGTTCGCCACGCAGACGCGATATCACGCTTCCGGCCTCATGGAATTGAGTGTATTCAGTCACAGTCGCCTCCAATATTGATTTGATGCTGCATATATGCATGACATCGCGTTCTTTGTCAAGAGAGTTGCATCCGCAAGGGGACCACGACAAAAAGATGCATAGAAGGAGAGGAAGGAATGTTGGAGCCGTCGCGACATATCGGCGGCGGCTGTGGTGTTTCAGAGTACATCGTTGGCAACCGTGCCAATGGCTACCAAAAAGAAGTCCGCGATCGGTGGATGCTAGGTCCAGGTCGCGATGATTGATAGACGAAGGCGCGGGGATCGAAGGTTCAGTTCGCCGCCGGCAAACGACCCGCGCTTCGTACCGTTTGAGTGGAGTCCCAAGCGGGTAGCTTTTCCGGTCTCATAGAGCGGCCGGCTACAATGTCCGAGATTTGGACGGAGACAGGCCCGGAAGAACCTCCCCGGAGCAATTCCAATGCATTGGCTTGAGATTTGGAGTATGTTTGGAGTTGACCGTGATGCATCCACGCGGGCGACGCAACCGGCCTGTGGTGACGGCCAACAAAGCGAAAAGCGGCGACCTGATCGCAAATCGCTCCTCCCATACTTCCCAGTTGTTCAATACACGGGACAGGACCTGAATTGTTGACCGTTCCGTTGACCAAACCGCTGGAACTTCGCGAGTGGATTCCCGCCTAGCCGCCGCAGGACGGCGCGGTTCGAACCCCCAACGGAGCGGAACCGTGGCGTTCCAATGCCGAAACGGCTCGGCGGGTCGCGGGAGTGACCAATCCAGCGGCCCACTAAGTGTTTGAAAACACCGCTTATCTCCTATAGAATATGCGGGACAGGAGGCGACGCAGAGCCGTCCGCCTGTCGACCAGGAGAAGCCGGCGATACGGGCCGCACGGCGCAAATCCCTGGAAAAAATGGTGGGCCCGGAGGGACTCGAACCCCCAACCAAGCGGTTATGAGCCGCCGGCTCTAACCATTGAGCTACAGGCCCGGCGACAGCATGGCTGCCGTGTCCGGCGCAATGGTTCCCCGGAACGGGTTTCGCTCTAACGCAATTCTTGAGCGCTCACAAGGGACTGCCGCAATAGCTTCACAATCAATCGGCAATACGGCAATCGAGACTTCACAATCAGGGAGTTAAACACCGTGCTGCCGAACACCAGAACCATTGCCTTCAGCCTTTTGCTTGGCCTTCCGATCGCCACCATGGCGTTGCCGACACTGGCTGCTGATTCGCAGCCGCGCGAGGCCGTGATCTCCGTCAGTGGCGAGGGACAGGCGAGCGTCGCGCCCGACATGGCGGTGCTCAACCTTTCCGTCGTGAAGCAGTCAAAGACCGCACGCGAAGCGCTCGACGAAAACAACAAGTCGATGACTGATGTCCTGGCGGCGCTGAAAAAGGCAGGCATCGCCGAGCGCGATCTCCAGACGTCGGGCTTTTCAGTGCAGCCGCAATTCACCTACCCGCAATCCAACGATGGTCAGCCACAGCAGCCGCAGTTGGTCGCTTACCAGGTCTCCAACTCCCTGAGCGTGCGCGTCCGCGACCTGTCCAAGCTGGGCGCCATCCTCGACGAAGCCGTCACGCTCGGTGTCAATCAGGGTGGCGACATTCAATTCACCAACGACAAGCCGGAAAAGGTGATGGAGGAGGCTCGCAAGAATGCCGTCGCCAATGCCATCGAGAAGGCGGAGACGCTGGCCGGGGCAGCTGACGTGAAGCTCGGGCGCGTGATCGAGATCAGCGAGACGTCGCCGCGTCCACAGCCGGTGCCGGTCGCTCGGGCCGCCATGATGAAGGCCACGGCAGACTCAGCCGTCCCGGTCCAGGGCGGTGAAACCAGCTACAACATCACCGTCAACATGACGTTCTCGATCACGCAGTGATCCTCCAACAGTTCAGAAATCTCTAATTTTGACGCCGGGTGGCCATTGATATTCTCTGCAATATCAATGGCCTGTTTGTTTCTTGTCGGGCGCGGTGGAGCCGATGCGCCGATAAAGGGCTTTATCACGCGTATATTACACTATAACATCGATCGTGTTTTCGGCCTCGCAGGGGAATCTTGAGTTCTGTTTCCCGAGCTCTGCCGGCCGAAGAGGAGGAATGGCACTAGCCCCCAAAGAGGAGACAGACATGACGAATGCCTTGCCGCCGCTTCACGATGGACATGCCCCGTTCACCCTTCAGGAACTCTTCCGCGAAGCACTCTACGCCTTCGAAGAGTGGGATACGGAGCTCACCGAGCCGATTGTCACTTTCGAGGGACGTGTTGTTCCCATCAGTCAGGTCTTCGAGGCGATGCGCCACTGCGACGACATCGTTCCGATGAACATCGTCGGAGCCGTCACAGAACGGCTTACCAAACCCTGGGAGGGCGAAGGACCGCTCGACCAGATGAGTTTTTCGACGGCTGCCCGCGTCATGGGCGTCCTCGTCCGCAAGCGTCTGCTTGCCAATGGCACGGCTGACATTGTCGCCGTTGCAGAACAGCCAGCCGAGCGCCGCTCCGGCAACTGAACGGTTGGATTGCGGTCGTAGGGCCGCAATCCCGCTTCCCGTATAAAACTTGCTATGGTTCGAAGGCTTCCTTGAGGCCGACGCTCTTGCGTTCGCGCAGGTCGAGATCGGCCTCGATATGCGCAATGTGGTGCAGCATCAGCTTGCATGCCTCGTCGAGATCGCTCCGCTCGATCGCGACGAGGATGTCGCCGTGCTCGGAATGGCCGCAACTCGATATGGTCGATTGGCCGTAGAGGGCGATCACTAGCGATGAGCGGGCAACAAGCTCATCCATGAAACGCTGCATGATGGCGTTGCCGGATATGGCAGCAAGCGTCAGATGGAAGTCGCCTGATGCCTTGATCTCGGCACGCCGGGCCGTCTGGCCGCGCTCGCCCATCAGGCGGCCTTCCTCGAGCAGCAATTGCTTCAGATGCTGGATTTGCGAAGGCGTGACTCTGGCCGCGGCCTCCCGCAAGATCCCGGGCTCCACGAGACGGCGGGCGGCAAAGATCTGGCGCGCCTCATCGGGCGAGGGGTAGGCGACGAAGGCGCCACGATTCTTTTCGACGCTGACCAGACCTTCATAGGAAAGAGCCTGCAAGGCGGCGCGCGCAAGCGTGCGACTGACATTGAACAAGTTGCCGACATCGCTTTCAGACAGCTTCGTTCCCGGTGACAGACGCCGCTCGACGATCGCATCGCGGATCGCGTCGCGGATTTGTTGTGTGCCTGTATCGGCTGGATCCTCTGCAGTCTGCAGGGCCGTTGCGGTGGGCTTCATGAACACAAATACCTTTTGACCGGGAAATGATATCTGCGTTTCCCGTAAAAGTTAAACGGAATTTGCGCGCAAAGTGAAGGCTAAATTGTATACGATATTTTGCACGAATTGCAGACGATGGCCTATTTTGTGTGCATGTGGCGCCGCTGCCTGAATTTTGATATATGACGTTGCATCGATCGGAAGTCTTTGATTTCCTGACGTTTTGTGCGCCGCAAAGAAACTGGCACGGCAGATGCATTGTCTTTCTCAAACAGGGGAAGACCAATGTCGAAAGCCGCAGAGATCGATATCGTATCCGTTTCCAAGGTGTATGGCGCCACGACGGCGGTCCATTCCATCAGCCTGAAGATTCCGGCCGGCTCCTACTGCTGCTTTCTCGGGCCTTCCGGCTGCGGCAAGACCTCGACGCTGCGCATGATCGCCGGGCACGAAAGCATTTCCTCAGGCGATATCAGGCTCGGGAATACCGTCGTCACCGATTTTCCGCCGGCCAAGCGCGGTACCGCGATGATGTTCCAGTCCTATGCGCTCTTCCCGCATCTTGATCTCATCGACAACGTCGCCTTCAGCCTGAAAATGAAGGGCGTCGAGAAGGAGGACCGGCGCGCCAAGGCGCTTGACATGTTGAAGCTGATGCAGATGGACGCCTATGCGACGAGGCGACCGGCACAGCTCTCTGGCGGCCAGCAACAGCGTGTGGCGCTGGCGCGCGCGCTGATCACAGATCCCGAAGCGCTGCTGCTCGATGAACCGCTCTCAGCCCTCGATCCCTTCCTGAAGATCCGCATGCGTGCGGAGCTGAAGAAGCTGCAGAAGAGTCTCGGCATCACCTTTGTGCACGTGACGCACAGCCAGGAAGAGGCGATGGCGCTCGCCGATATCATCGTCATCATGAACGACGGCAAGATCGAGCAGGCGGCAACGCCGCGCAAGGTCTTCGAGGAGCCGGCCACCGCCTTCGTCGCTCGCTTCATGGGCGATCACAATGTTCTTTCCGGCCGCGTTGTGTCTTCAAATGGCGGTGTCACTACGCTCGAGGTTCCGGAAGGGCAGACCTTCTCGGTGCGCGGCAACGGCAAGCATGCCGGCGAGAGCGTCGATATCGGCGTCCGCACGGATCGTGTGCGCCTCGAAAAGGCTTCCGACAAGACGCTCGGCTTCAACGGTGTCGTCTCCAATATCGAATATCGCGGCGCCTCGGTGAAGCTCACGGTGGCCGGCGCGGGCAGTGACGACTTCACTGTTATCGCGAGTGACGGCGATTATTTCGCCAAACCCGTATCGGTCGGCGATGCGGTGTCTCTGAGATGGGCTCTGGAGGACGCGGTCCTCCTCGGCCGCGCATGAACCTCACCAGCAAAAAGAAGGGGAACTGACATGACAACTGAAAAGAAGACGACCAAGACTGAGGTCGGGATTTCCCGCCGCAGCCTGCTGAAAACTGGCGCCGCCGCGCTCGGCGCTGCTGCAGGCTCGGGCCTTATCACCGGCTTCCCGACGATCTGGGCGCAGTCCAACATCACGCTACGCCAGTTCGGCACGGGTGTTTCCAACATCAACGCCATTGCCGAGCAGTGCAAGAAGGACCTCGGCATCACGCTGGAGATGACGGCGACCGATTCCGACGCCGCCGCCCAGCGCGCCGTGACGCAGCCTGACAGCTATGACATCGCCGACATCGAATACTGGATCCTGAAGAAGGTTTACCCGACCGGCGTCATCCAGCCGATGGATGTGAAGAAGCTGAAGTACTACGACAAGGTCGTTCCGTTGTTCAAGAACGGCAAGCTGAAGCCGGACAGCGTCATCGCGCAGGGCACGGCGCCGCACACGGTCGGCTATGTCGAGAGCGCGGACGCCAAGACCTTCGCCAAGGGCGAAACCGAGCTCTTCACCATGATGCCGACGATCTACAATGCCGATACGCTCGGCATTCGTCCGGATCTCGTCGGTCGCGATATCACCACTTGGGCCGATATCATGGACCCGAAGTTCAAGGGCAAGACCTCGATCCTCAACATTCCGTCGATCGGCATCATGGATGCCGCGATGATCATGGAAGCGCTCGGCAACATCAAATACGCCGACAAGGGCAACATGACCAAGGAAGAGATCGACAAGACGATCGAGTTCCTCATCAAGGCCAAGCAGGACGGCCAGTTCCGCGCCTTCTGGAAGAGCTTCGACGAGTCGGTCAACCTGATGGCCTCCGGCGAAGTCGTCATCCAGTCCATGTGGTCGCCGGCTGTCGCGGCCGTCCGCTCCAAGGGCATCGCCTGCAAGTATCAGCCGCTCAAGGAAGGCTACCGCTCGTGGGGCGGCGGTCTCGGCCTTGCCTCGCACCTCAAGGGCGCGCAGCTCGACGCGGCCTATGAATACATCAACTGGTACACGTCGGGCTGGGTCGGCGGCTACCTCAACCGCCAGGGCTACTACTCGGCCTGCATGGACACCGCCAAGAACTTCATGACGGCTGACGAGTGGGGCTACTGGATCGAAGGCAAGGCCGCCCAGGGCGATATCCTCTCGCCTGAGGGCAAGGTCATGGAGAAGGCCGGCGCCGTTCGCGACGGTGGTTCGTTCGAAGAGCGCATGGGTCATGTGGCGTGCTGGAACTCCGTCATGGACGAAGACCGCTACATGGTTCGCCGCTGGAACGAGTTCATCGCTGCCTAAGGCAACCGCTTCTGCCAGGCCCTCTCCCCAGTTCCTTTGGGGGGAGGGCGTCTATAACGGAGAGACCGGAAACATGGCGACGATCGCGTCTTCGCAGGCCGAGCACCAATCGGAACAGACAAGCCGCCGACGGATCGGATGGCCGACATGGGCAGCCTCTTATCTGCAGGCGACGCCGCTAATCCTCATTCTCGGTTTCTTCTTCATCCTGCCGATCGCCATGATCGCCGTCGTTAGTTTCTGGGACTACGACTTCGCCGGTCTCTACCCTGATTTCCTGACCATGAACTACACCGACACGCTCGGTTCATGGGTCACCTGGAAGACCTATCTCAACACCTTGAAATTCACGGTGATCGTCTGGAGCCTGACACTCTTCATCGGCTTCTGGGTCGCCTATTTCCTCGCCTTTCATATCCGGCGCACGTCGACGCAGATGATCCTGTTTCTGGTCTGCACAGTGCCGTTCATGACCTCCAACATCATCCGCATGATCTCGTGGATCCCGGTGCTCGGCCGCAACGGTCTGGTCAACTCCGCGCTGGTGCAGATGGGCATCGTGCCGCAGCCGATCGAATGGCTGCTCTATTCCGATTTCGCCGTGGTTCTCGCCATGGTGCATCTCTACACACTCTTCATGGTGACGCCGATCTTCAACACGCTGATGCGCATCGACCGGTCGCTGTTCGAGGCGGCGCGAGACGCCGGGGCCACCGGCTGGCAGATCCTCTGGAATGTCGTGTTGCCGCTGGCAAAGCCCGGTATCGCGATCGGTTCGATCTTCGTCGTCACCCTCGTCATGGCCGACTTTTCGACCGTGCAGGTCATGTCCGGTGGCCAGAGCGCTTCGGTCGCGCTGATGATGAAGAACCAGATGTCGCTGCTGCAGTATCCGGCCGCTGCCGCGAATGCCGTCGTGCTTCTGATCGTTGTCCTGATGATGGTCGCCGCCATCCTGCGCGTCGTCGATATTCGTAAGGAGCTTTGAGATGAACCACGAGAAGCGCACCTTTGAATTCTACGTGCTCGCTGCCTTCTTCCTTGTCTTCGTGCTGTTCCTCTACGGACCACTCTCGGCGATCCTGATCCTGTCCTTCCAGGGGCCCGACGGGGGCCTAACATTCCCGCTGAATGGCGTTTCCGTTCACTGGTTCTACAATCTCTTCGAGAAGCAGGCAGTCGGGGGTTTCGGCGCATCCTTCCGCCGCTCGTTCACGCTCGGGCTGATGGTGATGGTGGTCACCGTAGTAGTCTCGCTGTTGGCCGGCCTGGCGTTCCGCCGCCGCTTCCGGGGCGCGACCGTGCTTTTCTACGCAACGGTCGCGAGCCTGGTGGTTCCGTCGATCATCATTTCGCTCGGGATCGGCGTGGTCTTCCAGCAGGGCGGCCTTAAGCCTGCCTGGTACTCGTCCGCCTTCGGCGCGCACCTGACATGGACGCTGCCCTTTGGCGTGCTGATCATGTTTGCCGTCTTCAACCGGTTTTCGCCAGCCTACGAAGAAGCTGCGCGCGATCTTGGCGCGAATTCGTGGCAGACCTTTCGTCATGTCGTGTTGCCGATGATTGCCCCCAGCCTGATCGGTGTCGGCCTGTTCGGGTTCACGCTCTCTTACGACGAGTTCGCCCGCACGCTGATGACGTCAGGAAGTTACAACACGTTGCCGCTCGAAATCTACGGCATGACCACCAACGTCACCACGCCGGTGCTCTATGCGCTAGGCACGGTCACGACGTTGTTTTCCTTCACCATCATCCTCGTCGCGCTCGGCATCATGCTCATGCTGCGTCGGCGCCAGGCAAAGGTAAGCTAACCCCTAATGCGCATTCTTCTGGTCAATCCCAATACGACTGAAACCATGACCGACAAGGCCGCCTTTGCTGCCCGCGCGGTCGCGGCGTCCGGCACCGCCATCATTGCCGCCACCTCACGCATGGGGCCGGTATCGATCGAAGGACATTATGACGGAGCGCTCGCAATCCCGGGACTTCTCAGCGAACTCAAGGAGCGGGCTGGCGAATACGATGCCGCCATCATCGCCTGCTTCGACGACACGGGACTAGATGCGGCGCGCAGCTTTGCCGACGTGCCGGTGCTTGGGCTCTGCGAATCTGCGGTCGCCACCGCAGGCTTCCTGGCGCAGCGATTTACCGTCGTGACGACGCTGGAGCGTTCGCGCGTCCTGATCGACAACCTCGTGCGGCGCTACGGCATGGGAGGCCGCGCGAAGGTGCGCGCCTCCGATATTCCGGTTCTTCAGCTCGAAGATCCCGCCTCGGGTGCTATCGGCAAGCTCCGGGCCGAGATCGAGCGTGCTCTTGCTGAGGATGGCGCCGAAGCGATCGTGCTTGGTTGCGCCGGGATGACTGATCTGGCTCGCGAGCTGCAGGATATCTACGGGGTGCCCGTTGTCGACGGCGTAGCCGCGGCGGTGAAGCAGGCGGAAGCGCTGGTGTCACTTGGGCTGTCGACCAGCAAGCGCGGCTCCTACGCGTCGCCGCTGGCCAAGCCCTTTACAGGCGCGATGAGTGTTTTTGCGCCGATGCGGGCAGCAGGCTGACCTGTGACGGCGATACCTGTTCGACGATCCGTGACCGTTTCGAAATGCTGACGCCCCAATTGTAAGCTTCCGGGCAGCGCCACGATTCCGCTTTACTTTTCACCTCCGCTTGCATTTGTTCAAACAAAAGCATTGCAGGAGAGGAAGCACACGTGACCATGCCGGACGACGACCTTAAGCGGATTGCAGAACAGGAGAAGGTGCTGAGTTTCGACACCTTCGATCTCACGACAGCATGGCAGCTCGGCAGGCTCCTGCAGGAACTTGGAACCGAGCGCGGCCACGGGATCGCGATCGACATTACGCTGCATTCGATGCCCGTCTTCTATGCGGCACTGCCCGGTGTCACGCCCGACAACGTCCAGTGGGTGCGGCGCAAGCGTAATCTGGTGCTGCGCTACTTCAAGAGCAGCTACGCGATCGGTCTCGATCTTAAGGAGAAGGGCAAGACGGTTGCCGACAATGGTCTTTCGGATGCCGACTATGCGCCGCATGGCGGCAGCTTTCCGATCAATGTGAAGGGCACCGGCTGCATTGGCGCGGTCACCGTATCCGGCTTGCCGCAGCGAGACGACCACAATCTTGCGGTCGAGGCGCTGGCATTGATGCTGGCGAAAGACATCGACGCCCTTCGCCTGGCGTGATTGCTGTTTCACCTGGCGTGTCTTGGCACGCCAGGTTTACGCTGCGAGCGATCGGATGGGGAGGACGGCTTCAGCTGGACCCAATCGAGGTATGCGAAGCCCCCATCAACGGCAGCCGCTCAGTTCGAGCCGAAGACAACGTCTTCCAACCACGGGTTAGAGAACCTCCGTTCCGGATCCATCCTGTCGCGAAGACGGACAAACTCGGCAAGCTTTTCATATTTGGCGCCGATGTTGCGCTCCGTAAAGACCTTGCCCCAATGCGGCAGGGCTGCGAAGGGCGAGAGTGCCTGCTCGATATGCCCCACGGCCGCATTCACGGCCTCCTGATCCCGAACCCAGGTAAAGTGGAACGACAGCGTATCGCGGTGATACTGAGGACTGAGCCATAGCTCGTCCGCCGCGACAGTCCGGAGTTCGCCCGCTTGCACCAAGGGGGCAAATTTATCGCGGATCGACAGCAGCGCTTCGATCGCTGCCGCGCCGTGTTTGCGTGGAAGGTGGAACTCGGACTGTATCTCTTCGCCATTGCTGGGCGTGAAGCCCATCTTGAAGTGCGGGAGCCTGTCGGACCAGCGGCCATATTGCCCCAACTGATCCGTGGAGTTTTGCGCGTCCAATTCGCTTATGGGGTGCCTGTTGACCATCGCGCGTGTTGCGCCGTGGATGTCGGCCGGCCAGTCCTCGGCGGACGCAGTTCTCTTGACCCAAATCGATCCTGCTTGTTGACCCCATTGCGTGAACACGCTGACGCTGTAGCCCAAGGCCATGATCTCATCGAGGTTGGCCAAAAGCTTGTCCCAGGCCAATCCTTCGTAGACGCACTGTGCGACCTGAAACTCCGGCTGAACGTCAAGCGTCACGCGCGTTACGACGCCAAGCGCGCCCAAATGCACCACCATGCCCGCGAAATCGGCATCGCCGCGGGTCACCTTCACGAGGCGGCCGTCGCCTGAGACGATTTCCAATCCCGAGACCGCTGTCGCCAGATTGCCGTTCCGGTCGCCTGAGCCATGCGTTGCCGTGGCAATCGCGCCAGCAATGGAGATGTGGGGTAGGGAGGCTAGATTGTGTACGGCAAGACCATGGCCATGGAGGAAAAGCGCAAGCTCGCCATAGGTGCAATGACCGCCAACGGAAACCTGTCTCCCATCGCCTTCGATGACGGGGTCGATTGGCACATCGGCAAGCGCCAGGGCAACTTCGCCATCGGCAATCGCATTGAATGAGTGGCTTGACCCCACCGTCTTTATCTTTGGCGCTCGCATCACGACTTCGCGGACCGCTTCCACCGAAGACGGATAGAGGCAGTCTCGAAAGCCATAGTGAAAGCTTCCCGCCCAGTTAGCCTTTGGAACCCGCGTCATAACAAAACCTCGCGCTTCTCTATCGCACAGCCATTCCAACGACGTACTTTGCGACGCTGTGCCGGGTCTCAGCTCAAGTTACGGCGTCGACGCGACGCCACTTGATGATCGAGCGCCACTGAAGCGGCGCTCGCTCTATATCAGATCTTGCCGCCCGCCTCGGGAATGACCTTGGTTAGGCTTCCGGTTGCGGGGAAGAGGGGGATCAGGCAGGCCTGCAGGGCGTGGTAGATGTCGCCCTTGCCGGGGAACAGGCTGTGTGAGGGTACCAGATTTTCCGTCAGCTCCTCGTGCCAACCGCCATTCTTGTGGTCGATGAAGGCGCGTTCGATCACGTTCCAGATCCTGCGGTAATGTTCCTCGTGGTAGTCGCTTGGCAGGTGCTCATTGAGGAAGTGCGCGGCGGCAGCGCCCTCGCAGGCCGGCCACCACAGCTTGTTGCGCTTGGCCGGCTTGTCTTCCCAGTCGAGTGTATAGAAGAAGCCGCCCTTGTCGTCGTCCCAACCGAGGGCGATCGACTGCGAGAACAGGCTCTTCGCCGCATCTGGCATCCACTCCTGCTTCTTGCCGCCAAGCACCCAGAGCTGGAGAAGGAGGCGCGCCCACTCCAGCCAATGACCAGGAGTAGTGCCTGCCGGGCGGAACATTTCGTTCGGATGATAGTAATCCTTGTCGAGGCCCCAATCGGTGGTGAAGTGCTCGGCAACGCGCCAACCGACGGAGCCGGCGGCTCGACGAATGACGAGATCAGCAATGCTTTCAGCCTTGGCGACATAGTCGCGGTCGCCGGTTGCCTCGAAGGCCGCCATCAGCGCTTCGGTCAAATGCATGTTGGAGTTCTGGCCACGGTAGTTGCCGCCGTCGAGAGCCTGCCAGTCGGCGGTGAACTCTTCGGCAATGGCGCCGTGCTTGGCTTCCCAGAACTTGGTATTCAGGACCTCGGCAATATCGGCAAGCATGCCGTCGGCAAGCGGATGGCCGACCGTCTTGGCGGAGGACGCTGCGAGCAGGACGAAGGCGTGGCCATAACCCTGCTTGTTTGAATCGACGGGGCCCTTGTCATCGAGCGACCAGAAGTAACCGCCGTTCTTGGTGTCACGGTGATGGTTCCAGATGTACTGCATGCCATGATCCACGACGTCGGAGGCACCGGGACGGCCGAGCAGCGTGCCGATCGCAAAGCAATGAACGGCGCGTGAGGCTATGTGGATCGGACGGACCTGACCGGCGGCATTGAGCGGTTTGCCGGCATCGTCGAGATCGAAGAAGCCGCCTTTCGGGTTGACGGAGTTGTGCTGGAAGAAATCGAAAAGGCCGTTTGCCTGTGCGAGAAGCCAATTGCGGTGGTAGGCGCGGGTGGTCCAGTTTCCAAGCGCGGCGTCGCCGATTGCTAGTACCATGATACTCCTCCAATTTCGTGCACAAAGCCTTCGTAACCGCCTATATAGGGGTCGCCCGAGTCTGTCATCTGCCCAGCGCCGCAAAGGCGCCACATGATGGGCATATATTGACATAAAGATATCTTTATGTGATTTGACCAATTGGCCTGTAACGACGTCAAGGAGTCCGCCCGTGTTTGATACTCTGTTTAGTCCCGAAGGGACAAAGCGCGACGGTAGCGAAGTGTTTGCGGCGCTCAAGAAAGCTGCCAGTGAACGTATCCTCGTTCTTGACGGCGCCATGGGCACGCAGATCCAGGGGCTTGGCTTCGACGAAGACCATTTTCGTGGTGATCGCTTCATCGGTTGTGCCTGCCATCAGAAGGGCAACAACGACCTGCTGATCCTGACGCAGCCGGATGCGATCGAAGAGATCCATTACAAATACGCAAAGGCCGGCGCCGATATTCTGGAGACCAACACCTTTTCGTCGACCCGCATCGCACAGGCCGACTATGCGATGGAAGGCGAAGTCTATGCGCTTAACAAGGAGGGCGCCGAGATCGTGCGCCGCGCCGCGATCCGTGCTGAGCGCGAGGACGGCCGTCGTCGTTTCGTCGCCGGTGCCATCGGCCCGACGAACCGCACCGCGTCGATTTCGCCCGACGTCAACAATCCGGGCTTCCGCGCCGTCAGCTTCGACGACCTGCGCATCGCTTATGGCGAGCAGATCGACGGCCTGATCGATGGTGGCGCCGATATCATCCTCATCGAGACGATCTTCGACACCTTGAATGCGAAGGCCGCGATCTTTGCCTGCGAGGAGCGCTTCGAGGCGAAGGGCATCCGCCTGCCGGTCATGATCTCCGGCACGATCACCGATCTTTCCGGCCGTACCCTGTCCGGCCAGACGCCGTCGGCGTTCTGGAACTCGGTGCGGCACGCCAACCCGTTTACGATCGGCCTGAATTGCGCACTCGGCGCCAACGCCATGCGTCCGCACTTGCAGGAGCTGTCGGGCGTTGCCGATACCTTCATCTGCGCCTATCCGAATGCTGGCCTGCCGAACGAGTTCGGCCAGTATGACGAGACGCCGGAACTGATGGCGGCGCAGATCGACGAGTTTGCACGCGAAGGCCTCGTCAACATCGTTGGCGGCTGCTGCGGCTCGACGCCTGAACATATCAAGGCGATCGCTGAGGTGGTGGCGAAGTACAAGCCACGCCCGATTCCCGAGCATCGCCCCTTCATGTCGCTGTCGGGTCTCGAACCGTTCGAGCTGACCAAGGACATTCCCTTCGTCAACGTCGGTGAGCGCACCAACGTCACGGGCTCCGCCAAGTTCCGCAAGCTGATCACCAATGCCGACTACACGGCAGCGCTCGATGTGGCACGCGACCAAGTTGAAAACGGCGCGCAGATCATCGACATCAACATGGACGAGGGCTTGATCGATTCCGAAAAGGCGATGATCGAGTTTCTGAACCTGATCGCCGCCGAACCGGATATCGCTCGCGTGCCTGTGATGATCGACTCCTCGAAGTTCTCGATCATCGAGTCCGGCCTGAAGCGTGTCCAGGGTAAGCCGATCGTCAACTCGATCTCGCTCAAGGAAGGCGAAGAGAACTTCCTGGCGCAGGCGAAGCTGCTGCACGCTTATGGCGCGGCCGTCGTGGTCATGGCCTTCGATGAGACGGGGCAGGCAGACAGCTACGAGCGCAAGGTCGAGATCTGCACGCGCGCCTACAAGATCCTGACTGAAAAGGCGGGCTTCCCGCCTGAGGACATCATCTTCGATCCGAACGTCTTTGCTGTCGCGACCGGCATCGAGGAGCACAACAACTATGGCGTCGACTTCATCGAGGCGACGCGGACGATCCGTAAGACGATGCCGCTGGTGCATATTTCGGGCGGCGTCTCGAACCTGTCCTTCTCGTTCCGCGGCAACGAGCCGGTGCGCGAGGCGATGCACGCCGTGTTCCTTTACCACGCCATCCAGGCGGGGATGGACATGGGCATCGTCAATGCCGGTCAGCTGGCGGTCTATGACAATATCGACCCGGAGCTGCGCGAAGCCTGCGAAGACGTCGTGCTGAACCGCCGCGCCGACGCGACCGAGCGGCTGCTTGAAGTGGCAGAGCGTTATCGTGGTGCCGGCACCCGGGAAGCGAAGGTGCAGGATCTCACCTGGCGCGAATGGCCGGTCGCAAAGCGGCTGGAGCATGCGCTGGTCAACGGTATCACCGAATATATCGAAGCCGACACCGAGGAAGCCCGTCAGCAAGCGGAGCGGCCGTTGCATGTCATCGAAGGCCCGCTGATGGCCGGCATGAACGTGGTCGGCGATCTCTTCGGCTCCGGCAAGATGTTCCTGCCGCAGGTCGTCAAGTCGGCGCGCGTGATGAAACAGGCGGTCGCGGTACTCCTTCCCTACATGGAAGAGGAGAAGCGACTGAACGGCGGCGACGAGCGCAAGGCTGCCGGCAAGATCCTGATGGCGACCGTGAAGGGCGACGTCCACGATATCGGCAAGAACATCGTCGGTGTCGTTCTCGCCTGCAACAATTACGAGATCATCGATCTCGGTGTCATGGTGCCAGCAACGAAGATCCTCGAGACTGCCGTCGCCGAGCAGGTGGATGTCATCGGCCTCTCCGGCCTGATTACCCCGTCGCTCGACGAAATGGTGCATGTCGCCGCTGAAATGGAACGTCAGGGACTGGACCTGCCGCTCTTGATCGGTGGCGCGACGACCAGCCGTGTCCACACGGCAGTCAAGATCCACCCGGGCTACAACAAGGGCCAGACCGTCTATGTGACGGATGCCAGCCGCGCGGTCGGTGTCGTTTCCTCGCTGTTGTCACCTGAAGGTCGCGACGGTTATGTGGCCGACATCCGCGCCGAATATGCGAAGGTCGCTGCAGCGCACGCCCGCAGCGAGGCGGAGAAGGTGCGCCTGCCGCTGGCACGTGCCCGTGAAAATGCCGCTGCGGTCGACTGGGCGGCCTACAAGCCGACAAAGCCGAGCTTCCTCGGCACCAAGGTATTCGACGGCTACGATCTTGCCGAGATCGCCAAGTACATCGACTGGACGCCGTTCTTCCAGACCTGGGAGCTGCGTGGGCGGTTCCCGGCAATTCTCGAAGACGAAAAGCAGGGCGAGGCGGCTCGCGCGCTGTGGGCCGACGCGCAGGCCATGCTGAAGAAGATCATCGACGAGAAGTGGTTCAACCCGCGCGCCGTCATCGGCTTCTGGCCGGCGAACGCGGTCGGCGACGATATCCGGCTGTTCAAGGACGATAGCCGCAAGGAGGAGCTTGCCACCTTCTTTACGCTGCGCCAGCAGCTTTCGAAGCGCGATGGCCGGCCGAACGTCGCATTGTCGGACTTCGTGGCGCCAGCCGACAGCGGCATTCACGACTATGTCGGCGGCTTCGTCGTTTCAGCCGGTATCGAAGAGATCGCTATCGCGGAACGCTTCGAACGTGCGAACGACGACTATTCGTCGATCCTCCTGAAGGCGCTGGCCGATCGCTTCGCGGAGGCCTTTGCGGAATGCATGCACGAGCAGGTTCGTCGCGAATATTGGGGTTATGCCAAGGATGAGCATCTCTCCAACGAGCAGCTGATCAGCGAGGAATATGCCGGTATCCGTCCGGCGCCGGGCTATCCGGCGCAGCCCGATCACACCGAGAAGAAGACGCTGTTTGCTCTGCTCGATGCCGAAAAGGCTGCCGGCGTGCAGCTCACCGAGAGTTATGCGATGTGGCCGGGTTCGTCGGTCTCCGGCATCTACATCGGCCATCCCGAATCCTACTACTTCGGCGTCGCCAAGGTGGAGCGGGACCAGGTCGAGGACTACGCAGCCCGGAAGGGCATGGACGTAGCCGAGGTCGAACGTTGGCTTGGACCGGTCCTCAACTACGTACCGCGCAAGCGTGACGAGGAAATCGAGGACGCTGCCTGATCGGCGGCGTCTTCAGTATTTGATTCAAGGACCAGAGGGATTGATTTAGCTCTTGGTCGCAACGCACTGAATCTGAATCGAAAATCGCCTCAGGCGCTGGGTGTCAACTCGACAAGCAACGCCGTGGTGTCGTCGCTCTGCTTGTAGCGTGGATAGCGGAGCCCTTCGGGATCAATCTCGCGTTCGAAGCGCCGAAGTTCGTCGAGCATCGGCCGCAGACCCTTGGCGAGTGCAGTGCGCACCAAGCTTGTAGAATCATAGGTCGCGTAAAGGACCGCGAGGTCTGAAAAACCGTCGCTGCAGACGATGGCGTGCGCTTTGCCCCTGATATCCAGCCGCTCTGAAACCAGATGATCGGCCGCCTCCGGCACGAGGCCGAGGGTCCAGACGCCGCTTGCCGGCGTGTTCTGGCGCTCTCGGTGCTGGCGCAATAGGGCGAGCGTTTCGGAATTGCCGAGCGCGCCACCTTCCTTGGTAATGCCGCCCGTGCGTGCAATGTGCTTTCGCGCCTGGTTCTGTTCATACTCATAGGCACCGGGAATAGCCATGTGCATCGCTGCCGAGCCGTCTTCCTGCAACAGAAAGAGGCAGGAGTCGCCAAGGCCGACGAAGTGGAAACCGTCGCGCGTGTGGTGCAACATGGCAAAGGCGGTCAGCGGCCACGCGTAGCGCGGGACGCTCTCGTTGTGGGCTAAGAACTCCGTGCGGGCTGCCAGAGACAGGCTGCGAGCAATCTCCGAGACGCTGCTGTCACGGGTAATCCGATCCTGAAAGCCACGGGCGAAGTGCTGGGCGATCCAGGCGGCGTCGCTACCTCCCTCATCCATATATTGGCGATCGCCGAGGCCCGTCGCACCGTCGATTACGAAGGCGCAGGCGTCGTTATGGCCGAAGCTGTCGTCGTTCGGCTTTGCGGGATTGCCGGGATCGGAGATGGTGTCGAGGATAGTGATGCGACTTGTCATGGGTGCCATCAATAGACGGGCATTGCCGTCCATTCAATGCGACAAGGAATCACGACGGACCGATCGTCAGTTCGGCGACAAAATCATAGGCATCCCCGCGGTAGAGCGAGCGGGTGAATTCGACCGCGCGTCCCGAACCAAGGTATGAAATACGCTCGATCGACAGCCCTGCGGCGCCGACGGGAACGCCGAGAAGATGGGCATCGACCTCTTTCATGTTGGTCGCCGAAATTCTCTGCACCGCGCGGACGGGCCGGACCTGGCGACGCTCGAGCTCCTCATAGAGCGACGTTGTCACCACGAAAGGATCGGGCAGGAACTCGCCGGAAACACTGGCATTTTCGATGGCCAGCGGCTGGTCGTCGGCGATGCGCAATCGGCTGAGGCGTGAGACCCTGACATCGGTCGCGAGACCGAGAATCATCATTTCGTCGGGAGAGGGCGTGTGGATACCCTTGTGCAGCCATTCGGAGCGGGAGGTCATGCCGCGACGGGCCATATCCTCCGTAAAGGAGGTGAGCTGCGAGAGGCGCTGTTCGACCTTCGATACCGGCTTTGTCACGAAGGTGCCGGAACCGTGGCGGCGGATGAGCAACCCGTCCGCGACAAGCTCATCGATCGCTTTGCGCACGGTCACCCGGCTGACGGTCGCCAGTTCCGCGATGTCGCGCTCAGGCGGCAGGGCATCGCCATGACTGAGCGTGCCAGTGCGAATGGCATCTTCCAGCGTGCGGCGCAGCTTTACATAAAGCGGGCCTGTGCCGCCGGCTTGAAGACGTTCGGGGGAAAGGAGGCTTGCAAAATCGTCGGTCATGCCGCGCCTCTTCCTTCCTCGTGGAGAAACTTCACTGCGAGATCAATGGCGCCCTGCAGGACGTCGCCCTTCGGCTCACGCAGCAGGACAGCGTGACGTTCAGCAAGCCATGGACGATAGGCCTTTGCCAGTCCGCCCAACAGGCAGATCACCTCGCATTCCGGCCAGAGCAACGCATCCAGGCTCTCGCCGATCGAGGCTGCTGCGTTCTGCACGATCGCCGTCGCGACCGAGTCGCCCTTGGCAGCGGCCTCGAACACAACGGGCGCGTAGCGGGCGAAGTCATTCGGGCGGGAGACGTGGGCGAACTCGACGACGCGCTCAGGATCGTCGCCATATTCAGCCATGACGGTCTGGGTGACCGGGGAGGAGGGGCGCACCCCGTCATGGGCCAGCAAAGACTGCTCCAGCAGGTCCCGGCCGAGGCGAGCGCCACTGGCCTGGTCGCCGACGACGAATCCCCAGCCGCCAATGCCGTAGAGCTTTCCGTTGCGGCGCGCATTGTAGACCGAGCCCGTTCCGAACGCTCCAATCACACCGTCGGAATCGCCGAGCGCTCCTTGGAGTGCCGTCGTCGCATCTGTTACGACACGGCGCCGGGCAAAAGGCAGGGCACGCTCGATGCGTTCGGCATAGTCGCCCACATTCGCGCCGGCGACGCCGACGACGGCAGAGACGCTGGAAACGGTTTCAGAGGAAAGGCCGGCGTCATTCAACGCGTTTTCGGCTGACGCTACGATATTGAGCAGCGAGTTTTCGAGGTCGGACAGGATGTTCGACGGGCCGGCCGTGCCACGGCCCAGAATGCGCCCTGTCGCATCCGTGACTGCGGCGCGGCAGCTGGAGCCTCCGCCGTCAATGCCGATCGCAAGTTCTGTCATTGAACCACCAAATCCGCCCATTCCCCTTGTTTTCACTACAATACCAAAAAAATACCATTTACCAAGTCAAAAGCGTGGCGAAAAATCATCTTTTTATCTATCTGATTTTTATGAATAAAATTTTTTTGACGACTTTTCTGTCGTTCGAGTGTTAAAATCGGCTGGACAATTGGTATTTTTTTGGCCTTAATTCAACTCAAGGGAACAGCGCATCGAGCAGCGATAAACGGCAGGATAGAGATAAGCCGGGTCACTCGATGAAATGCAGATCCGGCCGTAGCGACACCGTCGCTCTCGATCCGTTCATTTGCCGTCAGCTTTCCCTTTCATGGCTGCGCCGGATCGGTTTCTTGTTCGGGTGCGCCGTCTGGTCGACAGGTGTTATCTGTCGCGCCGATTTTGAGCTTTCGGGCCGGCAGCTGCTGACGGCCCTCGAGTGGCGTTGCGTGTCACCTCATGCACGCGAACGCTGGTTTCAGGTCAGGAACAGCGCCTCACCGGCGCATAAAACAGGAGAGGGAAATGAAGAACACCGCACTTAGAGGCTTCCTGCTGGCGTCCAGCCTGCTGACATCAGTGGGCTTTGCTCATGCCGCCGACGTTACGCTGACGGTCGAGAGCTGGCGTAACGACGACCTGCAGATCTGGCAGGAAAAGATTATCCCGGCGTTCGAAGCCAAGAACCCCGGCATCAAGATCGTCTTCTCGCCGACCGCGCCGACCGAGTACAACGCTTCGCTGAACGCCAAGCTCGATGCCGGCTCCGCCGGTGATATCATCACCTGCCGGCCGTTCGACCCTTCGCTCGGAATCTTTGATAAGAAGCAGCTCGCCGATCTGACGAGCCTGCCGGGCATGGAGAACTTCTCGCCCGTCGCCAAGGCCGCCTGGACAACCGATGACGGCAAGTCCACCTTCTGTGTGCCGATGGCCTCGGTCATCCATGGCTTCATTTACAACAAGGATGCCTTCGACAAGCTCGGCATCTCCGTTCCGAAGACCGAAGAGGAATTCTTCGCCGCCCTCGACAAGATCAAGGCGGACGGCACCTACATTCCGCTCGCCATGGGCACGAAGGATCTCTGGGAAGCCGCAACCATGGGCTACCAGAACGTCGGTCCGAACTACTGGAAGGGCGAAGACGGTCGTCTGGCGCTGATCTCAGGCAAGCAGAAGCTGACCGATCCGGAATGGGTCCAGCCTTTCGAACAAATCGCCAAGTGGAAGCCCTATCTCGGTGACGGTTTCGAAGCCCAGACCTATTCGGACAGCCAGAACCTCTTTACGCTCGGCCGCGCCGCCATCTACCCGGCCGGTTCCTGGGAAATCTCGCTGTTCAACAGCCAGGCCCAGTTCAAGATGGGCGCTTTCCCGCCGCCGGTTCCGAAAGCTGGCGACCAGGGCTACATCTCCGACCATCCGGATATCGCTGTCGGCCTGAACGCCAAGAGCACCCATGCCGAGGAAGCCAAGAAGTTCCTCACCTGGGTCGCCTCGCCGGAATTCGCCGAAATCTACGCCAACTCGTTGCCGGGCTTCTTCAGCCTGAACTCGACGCCGGTGAAGATGGCTGATCCGCTGGCCCAGGAATTCGTTTCCTGGCGCGGCCCGTTCAAGTCGACGATCCGCTCGACGTACCAGATTCTGTCGCGTGGTACGCCGAACCTCGAAAACGAAACCTGGGTTGCTTCGGCGAACGTCGTCAACGGCACCGTGACGCCAGCCGATGCCGCCAAGAAGCTGCAGGACGGCCTCGACAGCTGGTTCAAGCCTGCCAAGTGATTGAGATGTGAGGGGCGGCGTTAGCCGTCCCTCATTCCGGCTCAAAGCCAATTTCGTATCCGCTCTTTTTCTCCCCGCCGCCTTCGAAAGCCGAAGGGCGGGGAGATGACTAGAGGGAAAGGGCGTTCTGCCCGTTGTGTCAGACGCGCTGCGCCATAGGTGCAGCTAAGAAGAACAGGCAAAAGCCATGAGCGTAGCCGAATCCGCTGTCGATGTTGTTCCCATTAAGCGCCCTGTGCGCTGGCACGTCGGCGTCTTTCTCTTCCCGGCATTTGTCGTTTATTCGGCGATCATGATCCTGCCGCTGATCGAAACGCTGAGGCTTTCGTTCTACAACACTGTCGACGGTGCGCCTGTCTTCGTCGGGCTCGCGAACTACAAGGTGTTGTTTGGCGATGCGCGCTGGGCACACGACTTCTGGAACGCGCTGGTCAACAACTTCATATTCTTCGTCATTCACATGTGCGTGCAGAACCCGATCGGCATCGCGCTGGCGGCGCTGCTGTCGACGCCACGGCTGCGGTTCGTCGCGTTCTACCGCACCGCAATCTTCCTGCCGACGCTGCTTTCCTTCGTGATCGTCGGCTTCATCTGGAAGCTCATCCTTTCGCCGATCTGGGGCGTTGCCCCGTGGCTGATGAGCCTTGTCGGCATGAAGAGCCTGTTCGCGCCGTGGCTAGGGCAGTCCGGGTCGGCGCTGATTGCCGTGTCGCTGATCTCGAATTGGCAGTACATCGGCATTCCGATGATGCTGATTTACGCTGCGCTGCTCAGTATCCCGGAAGAGGTGATCGAAGCTGCCGAATGCGACGGCATCACCGGCTGGGCTCAGTTCTGGAAGATCAAGCTACCGCTCATCCTGCCCGCCATAGGCATCATCTCGATCCTGACTTTTGTCGGCAACTTCAACGCCTTCGACCTGATCTACACCGTGCAGGGCGCACTTGCCGGGCCTGATATGTCGACCGACATCCTGGGTACGCTCCTCTACCGCACCTTCTTCGGTTTCCAGCTTCAGCTTGGCGACCGCTCGATGGGCGCCACGATCGCGACGGTGATGTTCCTGATCATCCTCGCCGGCGTGTCGTTCTACCTTTTTGCCATCCAGCGGCGCATGCGCCGGTACCAGTTCTGAGGAGTGTGCCATGTCCAACAGAGCACGCACATCCCCCATCCGCACCAGCTTCGTCCACCTGGCGCTCATCGGCTATACGCTGGTTGCCATCTTTCCGGTGTTCCTGACGATCATCAACTCGTTCAAAGACCGTAACGCGATCTTCCGCTCGCCGCTGCAGGTGCCGACGCCCTCGACCTTCAGTCTTGTCGGGTATCGAACAGTGCTGGGGCAGGGTGATTTCGCCACTTACTTCCAGAACAGCTTCATCGTCACCATCGTTTCGATCGCGCTGGTGCTGCTCTTCGGCGCGATGGCCGCCTTCGCGCTCTCCGAATACCGTTTCCGTGGCAACACGTTGACCGGCCTCTATATGGCGATCGGCATCATGATCCCGATCCGCCTTGGTACGGTCGCAATCCTGCAGGGCATGGTGGCCGCCGGTCTCGTGAACACGCTGACGGCGCTGATCCTCGTCTACACTGCGCAGGGCATTCCGCTGGCGATCTTCATCCTGTCGGAATTCATGCGGACCGTCTCCGACGACCTCAAGAATGCCGGCCGCATCGATGGGCTGTCGGAATATGCGATCTTCTTCCGGCTCGTCATCCCGTTGGTGCGCCCGGCAATGGCTACGGTTGCAGTCTTCACGATGATCCCGATCTGGAACGATCTCTGGTTCCCGCTGATCCTGGCGCCCGCTGAGGCGACGAAGACCGTCACCCTCGGGTCGCAGATTTTCATTGGGCAATTCGTGACCAATTGGAACGCCGTGCTTGCCGCGCTTTCGCTGGCGATCCTGCCGATCCTCGTTCTCTACGTCATCTTCTCGCGGCAGCTCATCCGCGGCATCACTTCGGGAGCGGTCAAGTGAGTTCGACGACCAAGCCAATCCGCGTTCTCGTCGCCGGCCTCGGCAACATGGGACGCAGCCATGCGCTGGCCTATCACAACAATCCCGGTTTCGAGATTGTCGGGCTGGTCAATCGCTCGACGCCTGATCTGCCGGAGGAACTACGGGGCTACAAGATCTATTCGGATTTCAAGGCCGCTCTTGCCGAGCTGAAACCGGATCTCTGTGCGGTCTGCACCTATTCGGACACGCATGCGGACTATGCGGTCGCTGCCTTCGAGGCTGGTTGCGACGTTTTCGTCGAGAAGCCGCTCGCAACAACCGTTGCGGATGCGGAGCGCGTCGTGGTGGCGGCGAAGAAGGCCGGCCGGAAATTGGTGATCGGCTATATCCTTCGCCACCATCCATCCTGGATGCGGCTGATCGAAGAGGCGCGCAAGCTCGGTGGGCCGTATGTGTTCCGCATGAATCTCAATCAGCAGTCCAGCGGTCCGACCTGGGAAACACATAAGTCGTTGATGCAGACGACCTCTCCGATCGTCGATTGCGGTGTGCATTATGTCGACGTCATGTGCCAGATCACGGACGCTAAACCGGTGGAAGTGCGCGGCATGGGACTGCGTCTATCGGACGAAATCGCGCCCGATATGTATAATTACGGCCAGCTCCAGGTGCTTTTCGAGGATGGTTCAGTCGGCTGGTACGAGGCCGGCTGGGGCCCGATGATCTCCGAGACGGCGTTTTTCGTGAAGGACATCATGTCGCCGAAGGGATCGGTCTCGATCGTGATGGATCCGAACGCCAAGTCCGACGATATCGACGCTCACACCAAGACTTCAGTCATTCGCCTGCACACGGCGGAGACAGGAACCGACGGCAAGTTCATACGGCCGGACCAGGACATGACGATGGCGGGAGAACCAGGCCATCAGGAACTCTGCGACCGCGAGCAGGCCTTCATGCTGAAGGCCATTCGCGAGGATATCGACCTTAACCGCCACATGGCAGACGCCGTCGCTTCGCTGCGCATCTGCCTCGCCGCCGACGAAAGCGTGCGTACCGGCCAAGCCGTCAAGCTCCAAGAGCCGGTCAAACTGTAAGGATTACGACTAGTGGGATCGCTTCAACTCAAATCCATCCGCAAGACCTACGGCACGCATGAGGTGCTGAAGGGCATCGACCTAGAGGTCAAGGACGGCGAGTTCGTCATTTTTGTCGGACCTTCGGGCTGCGGCAAGTCAACCCTCCTGCGCAGCATTGCGGGATTGGAGGATGTCACCTCGGGCGCCGTTTTCATCAATGGCAAGGAAGAGACGCTGACGCCTCCCGCCAAGCGTGGCATCGCGATGGTGTTCCAATCCTATGCGCTCTACCCGCACCTGACGGTCAAGGACAACATGGGCCTCGGCTTGAAGCAGGCCGGCACGCCGAAAAATGAGATCGACAAGCGGGTGACCAAGGCGTCCTCGATGCTGTCGCTTGAGCCTTATCTGGCGCGGCGCCCGGCGGAGCTTTCCGGTGGTCAGCGCCAGCGCGTCGCTATTGGCCGCGCGATCGTGCGCGAGCCGGCGCTCTTCCTCTTCGATGAGCCGTTGTCGAACCTCGACGCAGCCTTGCGCGTTCAGACGCGTCTTGAGATCGCGCGCCTGCACCGCAGCCTCAAGGCGACGATGATCTACGTCACCCACGACCAGGTCGAGGCGATGACGCTTGCCGACAAGATCGTGGTGTTGAATGCCGGTGCGATCGAGCAGGTCGGCTCGCCAATGGAGCTCTACAACCGCCCTGCAAACACCTTCGTTGCGGGCTTCATCGGTTCGCCGATGATGAACTTCATTCCGGGTGACAAGGTTAGCGATGCCGCGGCAAAGACTGTTGGCGTGCGCCCAGAGCACTTGACCCTTTCGCGCGAGCAGGGCACGTGGCGGGCGAAGGTCGTCCACGTCGAACATCTCGGCGCGGACACGATCATCTATCTCGAATCCGAGCAGTGCGGCCTGATCACCGCGCGCCTTTTCGGTGAGCATCAGTACGAGCCCGACGAGATCGTCTATGCGACGCCGGACATGGCCCACATGCATCGGTTCGATGCCAATGACAAGGCGATCCGCTAGAGCCCAACGTCAAACTGAAAGCCCCGCCAGAGCGGGCCCGCCAGAGCGGGGCTTTCCATTTCTATCGATCAGCCAAGAACAGGGCGCATGAAGCTGCGCTCGTAGCTGATGATGCTGCGATTTCGTTTGTCGAGATCGAACGCGGCCTGGCATTCGGGTTCGCTTGCCATGCGCGTGCGATAGTCTTCGTAGGCCGCGAGGCTCGGAAACGAAAACAGCGCAATGGCAATGTTGTTCGCGCCCTCGGACGGCAGGAAATAGCCGTGATGCGTGCCTCCCATTCGATTGACGATCGGAATCCAGAGGCGCGCATACTCCTCGAATTCGGCCACCTTGTGTGGGTCGATCGTGTAACGCAGATAGCAGGTAATCATTGAAGCGTTTCTTTGAAGCAAAGCCGGACGGCGGCCACACGCCTCCGACAGCTAGGCGGCGAGGCGCTCGGCGAGTTCCTCGATGCCGACGTCTGCCTCGACGCTGTCTCCCTTGGCGATCAGATAGAGCCCTAGCACGAAGGCGAGGGCGGCGATGAAGAGCAGGTAGTAGGCATGAGCCATCGGATTGATTGGCAGCAGCGATGCGACTGCAAGAGGCGTCAGGCCGCCGAAAATCGCGTAGGAGACGTTGTAGGAGAAGGAGAGGCCGCTAAAGCGAACGCGGGCCGGGAAGGCGCGGACCATTACGTAGGGCACAGCTCCAACCATACCGACCGATAGCCCCATGATCGCATAGAGCACGAAAAGAACGGTCAGCGAAACGGCGGCATAACTGTAGAACGCGAAGGTCGCAGCACCAAAGAAGATACTTGAGACAACGAAGAAGCGGCCTGAGCCAACGCGATCGACGATCGCGCCGGCGGCGGCAGTTCCGAAGATCAGGAACAGCGTGCCGAAACTGGTGGCGGCAAGCGACTGCTGCGCGGTGTAGCCATAGAGCTTCTGCAGGAAGGTTGCCGTCATCAGTGTTGTCACGACGATGCCGGCCGACAGGATCCAAGTCAGCAGCATGGAGATGATGACGCCACGCGGGTAGTCGCGCAGCACGGCCTTCAGCGGCAGTTCCGGCGCAAGCGAGCGGGCCTGTTTCATTTCTGCGAAGACGGGCGTCTCCTGCAGCCAGCGGCGGAGGTAGACGGCAACGAGGCCGAAGATGCCGCCGAGGAAGAACGGGATGCGCCATGCATAGGCGACGACATCATCTTGCGTGAAGACGGAGTTGATGATCGTCGCGATGAAGGATCCGAGCAGGATGCCGAGGGTCAGGCCGGAGCAGAGGAAGCCGCAGGCAAAGCCGACGCGGCGGAAGGGGACGTGTTCGGCCACGAAGGTCCAGGCGCCGGGAACTTCACCGCCGATCGCCGCGCCTTGCAGGATGCGCATGAGCACGAGGAGGATTGGAGCGGCAACGCCGATGGTAGCATAGGTCGGCATCGCCGCCATGCCGAGCGTTGAGAGCGCCATCAGCAGGATCGAGAAAGCAAAAACGCGCTTGCGGCCAAAGAGGTCGCCGAAATGGGCGAGGACGATGCCACCGAGCGGGCGAACCAGATAGCCGGCGGCAAAGATCCCGAAGGTCTGGATGGTCACCAGCCACTCCGGCATATCGGGCGGAAAGAACAGCTTGCCGATCACCGCCGCGAAGAAGACGAAGATGATGAAGTCGTAGAACTCAAGCGCACCGCCGAGGGCCGAGAGGCCAAGGGTGCGGAAATCCTGCGCGGTGAGGTGGCGGGGCGGTACGGCTGTTGTGGTAGGGGACATGATGCTGACTTTGCTGAATAAAAATGCTTCAGCCGTCGTTACGCATCGAGGTCGCACTTTCAAGCAATTTCCGGCGCCGCAGAGTGGGGCGCCGGAAATGCGGAGGCAAGTGTGGCAAAGCCGCAAACGTGAGCGCAGCGCTGCCGCGATCAATCGCGGATGACGAGGAGGTCGGCTGCCATGAAGCGAAGCGTGACGGTCTCGCCAGCAGCCGGTGGGGTCACGCCCGGGCTGTTGAACATGTCGAAGGAAATGACATTGCCGCCGACATTCATGCGCGTGCGGATGACCGAACCGAGGAAGTGGGCGGATACGACCTGACCGGTCAGCTTCGTGTCGCATGGCGCGCTCTCGGCCAGCGATCCTGCCTCCGGACGCAGCGCCAGCGAGACTGTATCGCCAGCCTTGAAGGCGGCGACGGACTGCTTCAACGTCACGCCCTGGTCACCGATCTGGATGCGGTTGGCCGAGGGGTCGACAACCTTCGCTTCGATCATGTTGAGCGTGCCGACGAAGGAGGCGACGAAGCGCGTAGCCGGTGTGTTGTAGATTTCGAACGGCGTGCCGATCTGGTCGGCGCGGCCGGCGTTCATGACGACGATGCGGTCGGAGATCGAGAGAGCTTCTTCCTGGTCGTGCGTCACGAAGACGGTGGTGATGCCGAGCTTCTGCTGGATGGCGCGGATTTCCTCGCGCAGCGACACGCGGATCTTGGCGTCGAGGGCAGACAGCGGCTCGTCGAGCAGCAGGACCTGGGGGCGGACCGCCAGCGCACGGGCAAGCGCCACGCGCTGCTGCTGGCCGCCGGAGAGCTGATAGGGATAGCGATCCGCGAGGTGGTCGAGCTTGATCAGCCCAAGCATATCCTTGACGCGAGCGTCAATCTCGGTGGCCTGCGTGCCGGCGACCTTGAGGCCGAAGGCGACATTGTCGTGTACGGTCATGTTGGGAAACAGCGCGTAGGCCTGGAAGACCATGCCGATGTTGCGCTTGTTCGGCTTGAGATTGTTTTGCTCCTTGCCGCCGATGGCGATGCGACCGGCCGAGGGTGTTTCGAAGCCCGCGATCATGCGCAGGACAGTCGTCTTGCCGCAGCCCGACGGGCCAAGGAAAGAGATGAATTCACCCTTCTCGATCTGCATGTTGAAGTCATGCACGACCTGCGTGTTGCCGAAGGATTTCTTGAGGTTTGCGAGTTCGAGAAAGGCCATGAAAACCAGATACCTTACGACTTAGCCGGAGCGGCTTTGTGGAAGCGGGAGACGAGTTGCAGCAGGCCCATGCTGAGCCAGGTAATCGAGAAGGCGATGACCGCCAGGGCCGACGGCTCATAGGCGCGGTTGGCGCCAACCAGCTGCAGGTAAGGCCCGAAGGCCGGACGATTGAGGAGCGCGGCCATGGTGAATTCGCCCATGACGATCGCGAGCGTGATGAAGGCGCCCGAGAGTACGCCGCTCATGACGTTCGGAAAAATGCACTTGAACAGGATCGTCGCCCAGCCGGCGCCAAGGCTTTCCGCAGCTTCCGTCAAGGTGCGGACATCGATGGCACGCATGGCGGTGTCGACGGCGCGATACATGTAGGGCAGGGACAGCGTTATGTATGAAAGGACGAGCAGGATGTTCGTACCCGTGGTCGATCCCGTCAGCGGCAGGATCGAGGACGAGTTGTACATTCTGAGATAACCGAAGACGATCACGATTGCCGGGATGACGAGCGGCAGCAGCGTGATGAACTCGACGATCGGACGGATCTGCGGCAGGCGCAGGCGCACCCAATACGCCGTAGGCACCACGAGCAGCATGCCAAAGACGATCGTCAGAAGCGCCATCAGCATCGAATAACCGAAGGTTTCGCGGAACTGCGCCTCGGAAAAAACCGAAGCGTAGGCGTCAAAACTGTAGGCGCCGCGGCGCATGCGCAGCGAGAATTCAACGGTGGCGATGAGCGGCAGGACGAAGTAGATCGCGCCGAATCCGATCGATATCCAGGCTCCAAGGCGTGAAGTCTTCATTTTTGCCACCGTTCAGCGCGCATGCGCAGCATGATGTATAGGAGGTTGGACAGGCCGGTGATGACGATCATGCCGAGTGCCAGCGCATAGCCGAGGTTGGCGTTATGAAGCACGTCGCCGCGGATCTGTGCGTAGAGCAGGATCGGGACGATATTCAGCGAACTTCCCGTCAGCGCATAGGCTGTGGCGATCGCGCCGAAAGCGTTGGCAAAGAGCAGGAGTGTCGTGCCCATCAGGCTCGGCCAGAGAATTGGGAACGCGACCATGCGCCAGTATTGGCCGTTGGTGGCGCCGAGAATGAGCGCGGCTTCCTTCCACTCCTTTTTCATGCCGTCGAGCGCCGGCGTCAGGATCAGTACCATCAGTGGGATCTGGAAGTACATGTAGGTGAGCGTGAGCCCGAAGAAGCTCAAGAGGTTGAAACCGGTGGAATAGAGATTGAAGCCCAGCCAGTCGCGCATCAAGACGGTCACGAGACCCGTGCGTCCGAGCGTGGCGAGAAAAGCGAAGGCGAGCGGTACGCCCGCGAAATTCGAGGCAACGCCGGAAAAGGTCAGGAGGCCCGAACGAACCCAGGTCGGGAGCCCGCCGAGCACCACAGCCCAGGCAAGAAGGGAGCCGATCACCGCGCCACCGAGGGCTGAAACCACCGACACCTTGATACTGATCCAGTAGGCACTGAGGATCGACGGCGTGAACAGGTCGGCAATGTTCTTGAGGGTGAGTTCGCCTTCCGGGGTCAGGAATGCGCCGGCGACCAGATAAAGCGTCGGTATGATCAGGAACATCGCAGCGAAGATCATGAAGGGCGCGATGCCGAGCCAGTCTACGATCCTGTCGCGGTTTATCATGGGCGTGGCCGTAGCCACGGATGTTGAAACAGTGCTCATAGACGACGGCCTTATCGGGGCAATGAAAAATGAGACCTCTCCGCCCACAGAGGCGGAGAGGTCTTGCGTCAGAGATTACTTGACGTTGGCGCCAACGACGCTGTCCCACTTCGTCGTGATGGCGGCCTTGCCGGCAGCCTGTTCGTCGAGGGTGGGGAACACGGCCTTTTCGTAAGCAGCGGCCGGCGGCAGCTTGTCGAGGAGCTCCTGGGGGACCTTCTTGTTCTTCGCCAGATCGTTGAAGCGGATCGGGTGGCAATAGCCCTTCAGCCAGCCGAGCTGACCTTCGTCGGAGTAGAGGTATTCCATCCAGAGCTTTGCAGCGTTCGGGTGCGGAGCGAAGGYCGAGATCGCCTGAACGTAGACGCCAGCGACAACGCCCGAAGCCGGAACGACGACTTCAGCTGGTGGGTTGCCCTTGAGGGTATCGCGCCAGGAGAGACCATTGTAGTCCCAGGCAACGACGATGGGGGTCGAGCCCTGAGCGAGCGAAGCGGACTTGCCGATCACAGGAACGAGGTTTCCAGCCTTGTTGAGCTCGGCGAAATACGCGAGACCAGCTTCGCCAGCCTTGGTCGCGTCCTTTTCACCAGCTGCGATGCCGGCTGCGTAGACGGCCTGGACAGCCTGGTTAGAAGCGCGCGGGTCGCCAGCGAGCGCGATGCTGTTGGCGTAGTCGGACTTCTTCAGGTCGGCCCAGTCCTTCGGAACGTCCTTGACGATGTCGGTGTTCACGACGAAGGAGAGAACGCCGTAATAGTCGCCGTACCAGAAGCCATCGGCATCCTTGGCGCTGTCAGGAATGGAATCCCAGGTCGACACCTTGTAGGGCTGGATCAGGCCATCGGCCTTTGCGGAGGGGCCGAAGGAAAGACCGACGTCGATAACGTCAGGAGCCTGCGGTCCGGTGTTGCCCTTGTTGGCCTTGATGGCTTCGATCTCGTCGCCCGAGCCCGCGTCGGGGTTCAGTTCGTTGACTTCGAGGCCGTACTTGGCCTTGAAGCCGGCGATGACGTCGCCGTAGCCGCACCAGTCGTGCGGAAGCGCGATGGTCGTCAGCGTGCCTTCCTTCTTGGCGGCAGCGATAAGTTCAGCGCTTGGTTCAGCAGCTGCGATTGCAGTCGAAGCAACAACAATTGCAGTAGAAAGCGAAAGCATTTTCGAAATATTAGAGATCACTGTTGTTCTCCTTCGGGTTTTCAGTGTCCGACGATGCTGTTACTTACGTTACGTGAAGCTTTCGTGACAGTTTCATGACCTTCTTTTTTCTTTGTATAGCAGGCAGTTGGCGGCGATGTTTCATTTACGACACATTATTCGCTCAAGCGCCGAACGTCATCTCACTGTCGTATTTTCCCTCCTAACTGAGTTTGCGGAATAGCCTGGTCTGTTCGAACAGGCCCTCCAGGGTTTTCATGCGTTCTTTCGTCTCATCCCAGGTCGAGCTTTGAACGGCCTCGATCAGGGCTTCTACGATGAAGAGAGTGACGACGGACGTGTCCCAGGCCGATGGCGCCTCGATCTGCACACGGAACGTGTGACGCGCGAGCTTGGCGGCGGGCGATCCCCACTGATCGGTAAAGACGACGATCTCCGCGCCGCTTTTTCGGGCAGCGGTCGCGAGGCTGACCATTTCCTGCTCGTAGCGACGGATATCGAAGATGACCAGGAGGTCGCCGGGATTCATATTGAGTACGTATTGCGGCCAGCTGCTCGAGTTTGATGAGAGCAAAGCAGTGTTCGGACGAATGACTTGCATATGTGTAAAGAAGTATTCGGCCAGCGCGCCGGTGATGCGCCCGCCCACCAAATAGAGGCCGCGTTTGCGATCCGAGAGGAGCGAGGCGACGCTGTCGAACGTCGCCGTGTCGAGCGCGCTCAGCGTCTGGCGAAGATTGCCAATGATCGCGTCGGCAAAGCGATTGAGAATATGCGTGCCCGGCGCGTTGGAGGCCCATCGATCATGCTTGGCGATGGGGTTCGAGATTGTCGCTTCGACCTCCTGGTGGAGGTGCGCCTGGAAGTCGGGATAGCCCTTGAAGCCGAGCTTCTGCACCATGCGTACGACCGTTGGCGTCGATACGCCGGCGTTCTCCGCAATCGTCGTGATACTCCCCAATCCTGAGACTGGGTAGTTGTCCAGCAGGCTCTCGGCCAATTGCTTTTCGGCCCGCGTAAGCATGCCAAAATGCGAATGGATTACGTCCGAAACTGTCTTCGACGCAGCGCTCACGCGTTCTTGCTCCCCGGGATTGGTCTTGTGCCACTTTCCCACTGAAAGTTAACAACGCTGTCACAATCCATGTCAACTGCTGTCATGAAAAGAAATTTTCAGTCGCGCTTGACAGTCGGCAAAACCTGAAGAATTCTTTTCTTATACATTCTTTAATTAATGATCGGGATGCGCCTGTGGTGCCTGCTCAGTTCAAGGTCCTAAGTGAAGCGGAAGGCGACTGCGTTACCGTTGAGCGGCCGAATGGCGAGAGCCCGCTGCTGGTGATCTGCGAGCATGCGTCGCGTTTGATGCCCGAGCGATACGGTACCCTCGGTCTCTCCCGTGAGGCTCTGGAAAGCCATATCGCATGGGACCCTGGCGCATTGGCAGTCGCCCGCGGGATTTCCGAGGCGCTCGACGCCACGCTCGTCTACCAGCGATTTTCGCGATTGATTTACGATTGCAACAGGCCGCCGGAGTCAGCCGGCGCCATGCCCGAGAAGAGTGAAGTCTATGAAATTCCGGGCAATGCCGATCTCAGCGCGGAAGAACGCCTCGCGCGCACCGAAGCATTGTATATTCCTTTTCACGACGCCATTCGCGCACTGATTCGCGATCGCAGGGCGAGGGGGCAGGAGACGGTGATTGCGACGGTCCACAGCTTCACTCCTGTTTACCACGGCAAGACACGTGCCGTGGAAATTGGTATATTGCATGACGAAGACAGCCGCTTTGCCGACAGCGTGTTGAACGCCGCATCGACCGGCTCGCCTCTCTATAAAATCGAACGTAACGAGCCCTACGGCCCCGTTGATGGCGTGACCCACACGCTCATCCTGCACGGGCTTTCGAACGGGCTGCGCAATGTAATGATCGAGGTCCGCAACGACCTCATCTCAGATGAAGACGGCCAAGGGGTCATGGCCGGCTATCTGACGAGGCTTCTCCGGCAAAGCCTGGACGCCTGACAACGAAGAAAAAGACCCCAGGGAGCAGTCTAACTGCGATCCGCCCGTAGGCGAAAACGTCACGGGCACTTTGGCACTGGATGATCACTCGCAATCCCGCGGCTGATCGCTAACAGGGGGAAGTCATGTCCGACTACACGGATCACGACAAGAAGCAGGACACGCATATCCTGCACTCCATGGGCTATGCCCAGGAGTTGGAGCGGAGGCTGAGCGCGTTCTCGAATTTTGCCGTCTCGTTCTCTATTATCTGCATTCTTTCCGGCGGTATCAACTCGCTGGCGCAAGCGACTTCCGGCGCCGGCGGCGCGGCCATCGGCATCGGCTGGCCGGTTGGTTGCTTCGTTTCGCTGGTGTTCGCCGTCGCGATGGCGCAGATCAGCTCGGCCTATCCGACCGCGGGTGGCCTCTACCACTGGGGTTCGATCCTCGGCAACCGCTTCACCGGCTGGCTGACCGCCTGGTTCAACCTGCTCGGCCTCGTCACCGTTCTCGGCGCGATCAACGTCGGCACCTACTATTTCTTCATGGGCTCCCTTGGGACGAGCTACTTCGGCCTGACGGACACGACGACCGTTCGTATCGTTTTCCTGGTCGTCATCACCGGCGCACAGGCGCTCGTGAACCACATGGGTATCGGCCTGACGGCGAAGCTCACGGACTTTTCCGGTTATCTCATTTTCGCGACGGCGATCGCGCTCGCAGTGGTGTGCCTGTTGGCGGCTCCGTCCTACGAGTTCGGCCGTCTTTTCACCTTTGCCAACTATTCCGGCGAAGCCGGCGGCAACGTGTGGCCGGAGACTTCGGGCGCTTGGGTATTCCTGCTCGGTCTTCTGCTGCCGATTTACACAATCACCGGCTATGACGCTTCGGCCCATACGTCGGAGGAGACGGTCAAGGCAGCTCATTCCGTTCCGCGCGGCATGGTCTCCTCCGTTCTATGGTCCGCGCTTTTCGGCTACATCATGCTTTGCGCCTTCGTGTTGATGCTGCCGAACATGGAAGAGGCGGCCAAGCAAGGCTGGAACGTGTTCTTCTGGGCGATGGACAGCCAGGTCAATGTCGTCGTCAAGGATGTGCTCTACTTTGCCATCTTCGTCAGCCAGTGGCTGTGCGGCCTTGCGACCGTCACCTCGGTTTCGCGCATGATCTTCGCCTTCTCGCGCGACGGCGGTCTGCCGGCCTCCAAGGCGCTCGCCAAGGTCAGCCCGAAGTTCCGCACGCCGGTCGCGGCCATCTGGACTGGCTCGATCCTCGCGGTCCTGTTCGTCTGGGGCTCGTCGCTCGTTTCGATCGGCGAAACGCCGGTTTACACGATCGTCGTGTCGTGCACGGTTATCTTCCTGTTCTTCTCCTTCGCGATCCCGATCACCCTCGGCCTCCTCGCCTGGGGTTCGTCGAAGTGGGACAAGATGGGTCCGTGGAACCTCGGCGAAGGCATGTTCAAGCTGTTCGCGATTCTTTCGATCCTGGCGATGGTGCTGATCTTCGTCCTCGGCATCCAGCCGCCGAATGATTGGGCTCTCTACATCACCGTCGGCTTCCTCGTACTGACTGCGATCATCTGGTTCGGCTTTGAAAACCGCCGCTTCAAGGGCCCGCCGATCGGTGAGGAAGTCGCGCGCCGTCAGGCGGAGATTGCTGCTGCCGAAAAGGCAGTTGGCGAACGCTGAGGCTTCGACTTCCCTCTCAAACCGCGGGGCCGCGATGGCGGCCCCGTTTAACGGCTCAACGAAAACGCATCAGATGCGGCGCGCCCGTTTGACTGCATGCCCTTTCGTTGACCCGATTTTTTCAGTTCCAGGTTCAGGCGGATTCAATATGAGCATCTATACTCTCGACGATCTCAAGCAGGATGTTGCCGACGGGCGCATCGACACGGTTCTGGCATGCCAGGTGGATATGCAGGGCCGCTTGATGGGCAAGCGTTTCCAGGCCGAATACTTCCTCGAGAGCGCATGGAAGGAAACGCACAGCTGCAACTATCTCGTCGCCACCGACATGGAGATGGAAACCGTCTCCGGTTACAAGGCGACGAGTTGGGAAAAGGGTTATGGCGACTACACGATGAAGCCCGACCTTTCGACGCTGCGGCGGATTCCATGGCTTGAAGGTACGGCGCTCGTGCTGTGCGATCTGCTCGACCACCATTCCCACGAAGAGGTGCCGCATTCGCCGCGCGCGATCCTGAAGAAGCAGGTCAAGCGTCTGGAAGACATGGGCATGAAGGCCTTTATGGCCTCGGAGCTCGAATTTTTCCTGTTCGACCAGACCTACGACTCCGCGCACGCAGCCGGTTATCGCAACCTGAAGCTCGCCAGCGCCTATAACGAGGACTACCACATCTTCCAGACGACCAAGGAAGAAGAGGTTATGCGGGCAATCCGCACGGGGCTTCAGGGGGCCGGCATTCCGGTCGAGAACTCGAAGGGTGAAGCATCCGCCGGGCAGGAGGAAATCAATGTCCGGTACGCCGATGCGCTGACGATGGCGGACCGCCATGCCATCATCAAGAACGGCTGCAAGGAGATCGCCTGGTCGAAGGGCAAGGCAATCACTTTCCTCGCCAAGTGGCACTATAATGCCGCCGGTAGCTCGTCACATATCCATCAGTCGCTCTGGAGCGTGGACGGCAAGACGCCGCTTTTCCATGACGAGAAGGGCAAGTACGGCATGTCGCCGCTAATGGAAAACTACATCGCCGGCCTGCTCTCGCACGCGAGCGAGATCACGTATTTCCTGGCACCTTACATCAACTCCTACAAGCGCTTCATGGCCGGCACGTTCGCGCCGACAAAAGCGATCTGGAGCAAGGACAACCGCACGGCCGGTTATCGTCTCTGCGGTGATGACACCAAGGCGATCCGCATCGAGTGCCGTGTTGGTGGGTCTGACCTCAATCCCTATCTCGCTTTTGCGGCACTGCTTGCTGCGGGCATCGATGGCATCGAGAACAAGGTGGAACTCGAGGCTCCATTTGTCGGCGACGCCTATGGCGCTCGCCGCGTCCGCGAGATCCCGCGCACGTTGCGCGCGGCAACCGTTGCCATGACGAAATCGAAGATGCTGCGCAATGCCTTCGGCGATGATGTCATCGACCACTATACTCGCGCAGCCGAGTGGGAGCAGGAAGAGTACGATCGTCGCGTCACCGATTGGGAAGTGGCGCGCGGTTTCGAAAGAGCATAAAGCGTAGCCAAGCCGGACGGCGTCCTGTCACACGATTTCCATATCTCGGGAGATTGTTTGGGAGGTCCGCCGGTTTCGGCACGCTAAAACATAGGATGAAGATCATGGGAATGATCCAATGCATTTCACCGGTCGACGGATCGGTTTACGCCGAGCGCCCGGCGCTTTCGCTGGAGGCGGCGAAAGAGGCCGTTGCGCGTGCGCGCAAGGCGCAGAAGGCCTGGGCAAAACGCCCGCTGGAAGACCGTGTTCAGCTGGTGCTGAAGGGCGTCGCACGGCTCAATGAAATGTCCGACGTCGTCGTGCCCGAGCTTGCCTGGCAGATGGGCCGCCCGATCCGTTATGGCGGCGAATACAAGGGCTTCAACGAGCGCTCCAACTATGTCGCCTCGATCGCTGCCGATGCGTTGGCGCCGCTTGTCGTCGAAGAGAGTGACAAGTTCGAGCGCCGGATCGAGCGCGAGGCGCATGGCGTCGTCTTCGTCGTGGCGCCCTGGAACTACCCCTACATGACGGCGATTAACACGATCGCCCCGGCGCTCATGGCGGGCAATGCGGTTGTTCTGAAACATGCCTCGCAGACGCTCCTGGTCGGCGAGCGGCTGGTGCAGGCCTTCGTCGAGGCCGGCGTTCCCGAGGATGTCTTCCAGAACGTGTTCCTCGATCACGAGACTACCTCGGCCCTGATTGCTGCTGGTAGCTTCAATTTCGTCAACTTCACCGGTTCGGTCGAAGGCGGTCGCTCGATGGAGCGCGCTGCGGCGGGTACGTTTACCGGGCTTGGCCTGGAGCTCGGCGGCAAGGATCCAGGCTACGTCATGGAAGACGCGGATCTCGATGCGGCGGTCGATACGCTGATGGACGGCGCGACCTACAATTCCGGCCAGTGCTGCTGCGGAATCGAGCGCATCTATGTGCACGAGTCGCTCTATGACAGCTTCGTCGAGAAGTCGGTCGCCTGGGTATCGAACTACAAGCTCGGCAATCCGCTGGATCCGGAAACGTCGCTTGGGCCGATGGCGAACAAGCGTTTCGCCAAGGTCGTGCGCGAGCAGATCGCCGATGCCGTCTCCAAGGGTGCCAAGGCGTTGGTCGATCCCAAGCTGTTCCCGCAGGACGATGGCGGCGCTTATCTCGCTCCGCAGATCCTGGTCAACGTCGACCACTCCATGGCCTTCATGCGCGAAGAAACCTTCGGTCCGGCTGTCGGCATCATGAAGGTGAAGAGCGACGACGAGGCAGTGGCCCTGATGAACGATAGCCAGTACGGCCTGACGGCTTCGCTCTGGACGAAGGATCCGGAGCGGGCAGGGCGGCTTGGTCGCGAGATCGAAACCGGCACCGTGTTCATGAACCGCGCAGACTATCTCGATCCGGCGCTCTGCTGGACCGGTGTCAAGGAAACCGGCCGTGGCGGCTCGTTGTCGATCATCGGCTTCCACAATCTGACGCGTCCAAAATCCTACCATCTGAAGAAAGTCACAGCATGAGCAGCAACATCACAGCCAACTGGAGCTATCCGACCGCCTTCAAGTTAGGTCGGGGGCGCATCAAGGAACTGGCGGACGCCTGCAAGAGCCTTGGCATGAAGAAGCCGCTGCTGATTACCGATCGCGGCCTCGCGTCCATGGCGATCACCAAGACGGCGCTCGACATTCTGGAAGACGCCGGTCTCGGTCGCGCAATCTTTGCCGATGTAGATCCGAACCCGAACGACAAGAACCTCGACGCCGGCGTCAAGGCGTTCAAGGATGGCGGCCACGACGGCGTGGTTGCCTTCGGCGGCGGTTCCGGCCTTGATCTCGGCAAGTGCGTGGCCTTCATGGCCGGCCAGACGCGCCCCGTCTGGGACTTCGAGGACATCGGTGACTGGTGGACACGCGCCGGCGTTGAAGGCATCGCGCCGATCGTTGCCGTGCCGACGACGGCGGGCACGGGCTCGGAAGTTGGTCGCGCCAGCGTCATCACCAATTCCGAAACCCATGTGAAGAAGATCATCTTCCACCCGAAGTTCCTGCCGGGCGTCGTCATCGCAGATCCGGAACTGACCGTCGGCATGCCGAAGATCATCACGGCCGGCACCGGCATGGATGCCTTCGCGCATTGCCTGGAAGCCTATTCCTCGCCCTTCTACCACCCGATGTCTGCCGGCATCGCGCTGGAGGGCATGCGCCTCGTCAAGGAATTCCTGCCACGCGCCTACAAGGAAGGCACCGACCTCGAAGCCCGCGCGAACATGATGTCGGCGGCCGCCATGGGCGCTGTTGCTTTCCAGAAGGGTCTCGGCGCCATTCATGCGCTGTCGCACCCGATCGGCGCGGTCTACAACACCCACCACGGCATGACGAATGCCGTCGTCATGCCGGCCGTGCTTCGCTTCAACCGTTCGACGATCGAAGACAAGATTGCGCGTGCTGCAGCCTATCTCGGTATCTCCGGCGGTTTCGACGGATTCTACAACTACGTGCTGCAGCTTCGCGCCGAGCTTGGCGTTCCCGACAGCCTGTCTGCGATGGGAATCAAGCCGGATCGAATCGATGAACTTTCGGCGATGGCGATCGAAGATCCGAGCGCCGGCGGCAATCCGGTCAAGATGACGCTCGAAAACACGAAGGCGCTCTTCAAGGACTGCTTCTGAATTTAGACAAGACGGCGGACCCAACTGGCCCGGAAAGCTTAGGCTTTCCGGGCTTTTTTATTCGTGGCGTCGTGATTTCGAGGGGATGCAAGAAATGTCAGCCGCAATTTCAGGCGCCGTGTTTAGGAGTTGTTAACCATCATTGTAAAGGATGCGTTAACCGCACGATGTTTCGGAAAATGCGCGACAGGGCCATAGAGAGGCTCACTTTTCCCTTCGAGGACCGTCCATGCCAGTCATCACTTTCGCAAACACCAAGGGCGGCGCCGGCAAGACCACAGCCGTGCTTCTTCTCGCCACCGAGCTTGCCCAGAAGGGCTATCGGGTGACAATCCTTGACGCAGATCCGCAGCACTGGATCAYGAGATGGCATGAAGTATCCGGGCATGTGGCCAACATCTCGGTCATCGATTTCGTGACGTCGGCGTCGTTGCCGCTGCACATATCGGAAAACAAACACAATACGGACTACTTCATCGTCGATCTGCCCGGTGCGCGTAATCCGCTGCTTGCCACGGCAATCGGCCTCTCCGATCACGTGCTGGTCCCGATCCAGGGATGCGCCATGGACGCTCGGGGCGGCGCGCAGGTTCTCGAATTGCTGCAATATCTGGACGAGAAGGCCGGCATCCGTATTGGGCACTCGGTCGTGTTGACCCGTGTCAACTCGATGGTGACCACACGCGCGCTCTCCATCGTCAAGTCGCTGCTGAGCGAGCGCCAAGTGCCGGTGTTGGATACTGCAATCATCGAGCGGTCTGCCTTCCGAGACATCTTTGACTGTGGGGGCACACTGCATTCCCTCGATCCTGCCCGGGTAAGCAACCTCGACAAGGCGCGCGAGAACGCGCGCTGTTTCGCTGAAGAGATCATGGGCAAGGTCCCGGCAAAGCTCCCGGAGCCGGCGCGCAGCACTGGCCCGTTGATCCGCTCAGCCGCCTAGCGGAAACTGTCTGCTAAACAAAAAAAATGCGCCCTTTGCGGCGCATTTTTTTTGGTGGAATGGCAGGATCGATCAGTCGGTGAATTCGACTGTTACGCCCGGCTTGACCATCTTCGCCAGTTCGGTGGCGTCCCAGTTTGTCAGACGGATACAGCCATGGCTCTGGGTCCGACCGATCTTCGATGGTTCCGGCGTTCCGTGGATACCGTAAGTCGGCTTGGAGAGCGCCATCCAGACCGTGCCGACCGGGCCGTTCGGACCCGGTGGAATGTTCAGGATCTTGTCGTTGGCGCCCTGCTGGAAATTGATCTTCGGATTGTAGGTGTAGCCCGGATTGAAAGCTACGCGCTCGACGGTGACCGTACCCGAAGGCGAGGGCGTATCGGTCGAGCCAATCGAGGCCGGGTAGGCAGCAACCAAATTGCCCGCGTTGTCATAGGCAAAGACCTGCTTGCGGCCCTTGTCGGCAATGATTCGCGCGACCGATCCAGCTTTCACTTCGCCAGGATTGACAACCTTGATGACCGTGCCGGGAACCGTGAAGTCGATGCCCGGATTGATTTCCTTCAGGAAGCCTTCGTCCATATGGAAGCGCTCAGCGAGCATTTCCGTCGTCGAGGTGTAGCCGAGCGACGACATCGCGGCCTTGTGTGCGTAGTCCTCGGGGATCTCCGCGACATAGGGGCCAGCGGCATCCGCAGGCGTGATCGTGTAGCTCACCAGCGGCAGACCGCCGGTCATGCGAAGCTGCTCGAGGATGGCGTCCGTATTGTTCGGGTCGAGAGTCTCACCCGTCATCTGCTGGTAGGCATAGATCGCTTTGGTCACGTTCGCGCCCATGTGGCCATCGATCGCACCTGGGGACACGCCGGCGCGGTCGAGGAACACCTGAAGGGCGACGATCTCGGACTTCGACTTGTTCTTGAGCGTGATCACCGGCTCCTGAGGCGGCTTCGGCTGCGCCATCTCCGGCATTTGCTGGTCCGGCTCGATGGAAGCGTAGTTTTCGCCGCCTTGCGGGTAAGGCTGCTCGTCCAGGGGCTGTCGGTCGATCGCAGCGTCACGCGGGATCGAGCCGGTGACGGCGCCGCGTTCGGAATAGCGCGAATCGCCGTAGGGATCGTCGCCGTAGTAGGCGTCGTTATTGTAGGCATCACGCACGGGCGGGCGCGGGTAGTAACCGCGGGCGCGCATTTCGGTCGCAATCACATTGCCATAGGGATCGACCAGTACGCGGTTACCCCTGCGGTCGCGCGCGTAGGCGGCGCCGGATGGTACGTAGTCGAGGATATCGCCGTTCGGCGCCACGAAGACAATGTCGCCCTGGCGTCCGTTATAAAACTGCTGCGCATCGGCAGAAGGCGCGACAGCGATGGCGAGCACGGCAGCTGCGGCAGACAATCCCGATCTTACAAAGCGATTCACGTCTTCATATCCTTCAGTGACTTGGCCGACACACACCTGCGAATTTTGACGCTAGTGTGGAATTTATGAAATCGTACTGAACAAAAGATAAATATTTGGTGATTTCTCCTTTGCTCATAAACCTTTGGGGTGAACTGCCGGTTCCCTGAAGCGGCATAGCAGCCGCGATTGACGAATGCCGCTGCGAGACATATCGCTGCATCAGTCGCCAGAACCGGGAGGAAGTTGGACAATGATCGAGTTTGCCGCGGCAAGAGGGCCGAAGCTGATGCTGGACGAGACGTCGCAGATGGATATCGGCGGCTGTATCGTCAATGGTGTCGACATCGCTCCCAAGAAGGCGGTCCCCGATGACGGCGACGCGCGCATCTCGCATTCTGTCGAAGGCTTTCTCTTTACCTGCGGACCGGACCATATCCGTCACCGCGAGCCGATTCCGGGTCGCGCAGACGGCAAGGTCTATCCTTTGCATGGATCGGGCCCTGGTCATGCAGCCAGGATCCTCTGGACGAAATTCGAGAATGGGAATGCCGAGTGCCGGGCGGATATCGATATCGTAACGGTCGAAGGCTTGCCGGCTCGAATTGAACGCCATTGGTTCATCAACGGTCAGACAGGCGAGGTCAGTCTTAAAGACAAGGTCGTCAACACCAGCGACAAGGTCGTGCCGACTTTCCTGATGTACCATATGAATATTGGCGGCAAGTGGTTCGATGCCGGCACGCGCCTCGAAGGCAAGATGCTCGAGGGTGGCGGCTTCCCCTGGAATTTTGGTGAAGAGCCGGGTGGCATCTTCTGCGTTAAGGCGCCGGCAACGGACAGCGGTTTTGCCGAGGTGCGTCTTGGCCCGATAGCCGCGATCGGCGGCAAGGTCCTCCGAGTGCGGGTCCTTGCCGAGACGTTGCCGCACCTGCAGGTCTGGCGCAATCAGAAGGCACCTGCCGACGTCCTCGGCATCGAGCCGGTGTCGCATCGCTGGGTATCTCGCTCCGAGCTGGAAGCAGCGGGTGAGTTCATCATGCTGAAGCCCGGCGAGAGCCGAAATTATGCGCTCAGCTTTGCCTTCGTGTGAGTGATCTGCGGTTGACGCTTGGCATGGGGCGGCGTAGTCATTCAGCCCATGATTTCAGGAGGATTAGCGATGGACATTCGCCAAATCGACGACGAATATTCGGTTTCCGGACAGATTTCGGTCGAGGATCTCGATCAGATCAAGGCCATGGGCTTCAAATCGATCGTTTGTAATCGCCCGGACGGCGAAAGCCCGGATCAGACGCCTTATGCCCTGGTCGAAGCGCGCGCAAAGGAACTCGGCCTCGATATCGCACACGTGCCGGTCGGCCCGATGGGCGTCAACGAAGAGGCGATTGCCGGGATGGTCGACGCGCTTGATGAGTTCCCGCGTCCGATGCTCGGCTATTGCCGCTCCGGTGCCCGTTCGACCGCGATCTATCAGAAGACGCAGCACATCCGCGCATAACACAATCACTGACCCGAGTCCGACGCCGCTTCTTTCCAGCGGCGTCTTTCATTTCACCAATAGGAGACAATCATGAGCATTAAGCGCATCGACGTTGGCGCCCGCATGAGCGGCGCGGTCGTCCACGGCAACACGGTCTACCTCGCAGGTCAGGTCGGCGAAGGCGAAAGCGTCACCGAACAGTGCAAGTCGGCACTGGCTGAAGTCGATCGTCTGCTCGCTGCGGCCGGTTCGAACAAGTCGAAGATCCTGCAGACGCTGATCTATCTCTCCGACATGTCCTACTTTGCCGAAATGAACGCTGCCTGGGAAGCCTGGGTCGACCCGGCCAACACGCCGGCTCGCGCTACCAGCGAAGCCAAGCTTGCTGCACCGAAGTACAAGGTCGAGTTCACGGTTACCGCCGCCCTCGACTAAGTCGACGGTGTTGTAATCTCGAAGGCCGGTGGGTTTTACTCACCGGCTTTTTGTTTGGGCAATTTCCGAAAGGGTACGTGTCGGCGTAATTGCTTCCGGATCGAGCCTTACCTCGATGATCGAGGGCTTGCCGCTTGCCCGCGCGCGTTCGAAGGCGGCGGCGAAGCTTTCCGTCGTCTCGACGGTTTCCCCATGGCCGCCATAAGCACGCGCAAGTGAAGCAAAGTCCGGGTTGGTCAGGTCGGTGCCGCTGACGCGGCCGGGATATTCCCGCTCCTGATGCATGCGGATGGTGCCATAGATGCCGTTGTTGATGACGATCGCGATGATCGGCAGGCCATAGCGTACGGCAGTCGCAAACTCCTGGCCGTGCATCAGGAAGCAGCCGTCTCCGGCGAAGCAGATGACCTCGCGTTCGGGAAAGAGCTGCTTGGCCGCGACAGCGGCCGGCAGGCCGTAGCCCATGGAACCTGATGTCGGGGCTGCCTGGGTGTTGAACTGGCGGAAGCGATGGAAACGATGGAGCCAGGTGGAATAGTTTCCCGCGCCGTTGGTGAAGATCGCATCGGGGCGTGTGTTTTCTTCGATCCACTCCATGATCGGTCCCATGTGGACCGGTCCCGGGCCGCTCTGCGGCGGTGTCGACCAGGTGATGTAGGCTTGGTGCATCCGTTCAGTGCGCTCCGCCCATCTGAGTTCGCTTGGCGCCTCGAGATCAGCAAGATCCGCCACGAAGTCACTCGGGCTCGCGCAGATTGCCAGGTCGGGGCGATAGACACGGCCGAGTTCTGAAGGATCGGGATGAATGTGGACGAGCGATTGCTGTGGGTAGGGGATGTCGATCAGCGTATAGCCGGAGGAGGGCATTTCCGACATCCGGCCGCCGAGCAGGATCAGCAGGTCGCTCTCCTTGATTTCCTTCGCCAGCGCAGGGTTGACGCCGATGCCAACATCCCCGGCATAGTTCGGGTGTAGGTGATCAAACAGCATCTGCCGGCGGAAGGAGCATCCGACGGGGAGCGCGAAGCGTTCCGAGAAGGCTTTCAGGTCGGCGACCGCATCCGCATCCCAGCGCGTGCCGCCGACGATGACCATCGGTCGCTCCGCCTTCAGCAGGCGAAGATAGAAGTCGTCAATCTGGCGGCGGCCGGGATGGGCTTCGACGCGCGAATAGCGTTTTGCGCGGGGCGCCTCCACCTCGTCTCGCAGCATGTCCTCAGGCAGTGACAACACAACAGGGCCGGGACGACCGGATGTTGCGATCGCAAAGGCGCGGGTGACGAACTCCGGAATGCGAGCCGCGTCGTCGATCTCGCCGACCCATTTGCTGAATTCGGTGAGGGCGCGGCGATACTCAACCTCCTGGAAAGCCTCCCGCTCGCGGGCATCGCGCTGGACCTGCCCGATGAAGAGGATCATCGGGATGGAATCCTGCCTGGCAATGTGCAAACCCGCCGTTGCATTGGTGGAGCCCGGGCCGCGGGTGACCATGCAGATGCCGGGCTCGCCGGTGAGCCTGCCCCAGGCATCCGCCATCATGGCCGCGCCGCCTTCCTGTCGGCAGACCACCACGTCGATGTCGCTGTCATAAAGCGCATCGAGGACGGCAAGGAAACTCTCGCCGGGTACGCAGGAGAGGCGTTTCACCCCATTTGCTTTCAGGGCCTCGACGATCAGTTCCCCGCCGGTCTTCTTCATGATGCTCTTTTCCCCTCCAGTTCGGCGAGTTCCGCCAGAACTTCCTCCTGATGCTCTCCCAGCCTCGGGCTCGGCCGCTCGTAGCGCAAAGGCGTTTGCGACAGCACGACCGGCGTCCTCACACCGGGAATGACGGTACCCTTTGCGTCGGCGAGATCTACCCGCAACCCACGCGCCTGGATTTGCGGATCCTCAAACATTTCTTCGATTGTATTGATCGCACCGGCCGGAACCGCATCCGCCTCACAGGCTTTCAACAGGTCGGCTTTCTGCCATTTCAGCGTTTCGGTGGAAACCAGCTTGCGTACCTCGTCGCGGTTCGCGACTCGCGCCTTGTTCGTGGAATAGCGTGCATCGTCGGCAATGCCCTGGAGGCCGAGGATCGCGCAGAGGCGGCGGAACTGGCCGTCATTGCCCACTGCGAGGATCAGATAGCCATCGGCGGCGGGGACGACTTCATAGGGCGAGATATTCGGATGCGCGTTCCCAAGCCGGGTCGGGGCTCGGCCAGAAACGAGATAATTCATGTTTTGGTTGGCGAGCACGGCGGATTGTACGTCGAGTAGCGCCATATCGACCAGCTGACCTTCGCCGGTCTTCTGCGCGTGGATGAGGGCGGCCTCGATGGCTGCGACGGCATAAATACCGGTAAAGACGTCGGCGATCGCGACGCCCGCTTTCATCGGCTGTCCGTCCGGCTCGCCGGTGATCGACATGAAGCCGGACATGCCCTGAACGATATAGTCGTAACCTGCCAGGCTGGCATAGGGACCGTTCTGGCCGAAGCCGGTGATCGAGCAATAGACAAGCTTCGGATTGATCTTTTTCAGGCTCTCATAATCGAGACCGTATTTCACAAGGCCGCCGAGCTTGAAGTTCTCGATGACGACGTCGGCCGTGGCGATAAGGCGGCGGACGAGGGCCTGATCCTCTTCGCGCTTCAGGTCGGCGGTGATCGAACGCTTGCCGCGGTTGGCAGCGTGGTAATAGGCCGCAGAGAGGTTTTCGCCGTCGGCACCTTCGACAAAGGGGGGCCCCCAATGCCGCGTGTCGTCGCCTCCATCGGGGTTTTCGACCTTAATCACGTCGGCACCGAGATCGGCCAGCATCTGGCCCGCCCATGGCCCGGCAAGCACTCGCGCAAGCTCGATGACGCGTATGCCTGATAGCGGCGGTTTTTGGAGCTGATTGTCTGTCATGTTCCTCCCACGATCAGATCAGGGCGCCAGGGCCGATTGAGGTGTATCGGATACGGGCTTCGATGCAAAGCGGCGCTCGCGCCAGATGATGTACAAGCCCGATGCGATAATGATCAGGATACCGACCCACTTGAGCGCATCCGGAAAGTCATCGAATACGAGCCAGGCGAAAAAGGTCGCCGACACGATCTCGAAATACTGCAGTGGTGCCAAAATGGAGGCAGGTGCTGCACGATAGGCATAGACGCCGAAGATGCCGGCAATGGCCGCCGTGACACCGACGCCGACCAGATAGAAGTAGCCCCGGCCATCCGGCATCACCGCGTCGAAGATGTCGGAACCTGTGCCGCTGCCAAAGGCAAGCAGGATCGCGCAGAACAGCAGACCCCAGATGCCCATCTGAAGCTGCATCGCCCACGGATCTTCTCGGTGCGAAAGCACGCGGGTCATCAAGGCGAAGATGGCGATGCAGAAAGCGCTGACGACGGGCAGAAGCGCGACGTAGCCGACCTCTTGAAAGCTCGGCTGGATAATCAGCATCGCGCCGAAGAAGCCGACGCCGCAGGCAATGTAGCGGCGCCAGCCGATCGTCTCCTTGAGGAAGATACTGCTCAGGATCGTCAATATGATCGGCTCGACGAAGAAAATCGCGATGGCGTCAGCAACCGGCATGAACTTCAGCGTCGTAACAAAGGAGACCATGGAAATGGTAATGATGGCGCCTCGGATGGCGTGAAAGATATTGGCTCGCCAGGAGAAGGTCTTCCAGCTTCCTCGCCAGACAACGATCGGTAACATGCAGAGAGCCTGCACCACAAAGCGGGCGGCGGTGATTTCCGCTGCAGGAATCGTAGCGATCGCGAGCTTGGAAAAGATGTCGATGATCGGGGACACCAGCACCGACAGGAACATCAGGAGAATGCCGGTCGAAACCTCCGAAGCGGAGGCAGAACGGGACGAAATGCCATTGCTCATCGCGAAACCCTTCAGTTCAGGATCTTGCGATCGCTTCGTCGCACCAGTCGGCGAATGCGGCGATGGCCGCGTCCGCTCCAATTTCATTCAGCGTTTCGTGGCGCATGTCCTGATATATCTGTGTCCTGATACGGGAGAAGCCGTGAGCTTTCAAATGCTTTGACAGCCAGATCACCGCTTTTCCGTTATCTGTTGCCGGATCCTGTCCGCCACCGACAAGGTGGATCGGCGTGTGCTTCGGCAGCCGGTCCAGTTGCGCCTCTTGTGGTGCGCGAAACGTCATCTCGAAAATATCGAGCCAGAGCGACACGGAAGCATCGAAGCCACACAGAGGGTCAGCAATGTATTTGTCGACCTCAACAGGATCGCGGCTTAGCCAGTCGAACTCGGTTCGACGGTTGGCAATGGACTTCCCCCAGGTGCCGAAGGTGAGCTTCGGTAGGATGCCGCTTGGAACATCGGAGCCCTTAAGGGCTCGTTCTGCCAACAGGACCGCCTGGGCGGCCCGTCCCGATAGGCCCGGGTTGAAATTCGAATTCCAGACGGCAATGGCGTCATATTTCTCCGGATAGGTGATCGCCGCGTTGAGCGCGATGAGCCCGCCCATCGAGTGCCCGAAGAGGATGACGGGGAGGCCGGGATATTGCTTTACGGCAAGCTCGCGGACAGAGCCGACATCGTCGATAACCTGTCGCATGCCGTTGCGGCGGGAAAAACGCCCGATTGGCGCATCCGGGCCAGTCGTTTCGCCGTGCCCACGGTGATCGAAGGCGAACACATGGTAGCCGCGGGCTGCCATCGCTGCCGCAAAACGGGAGTAACGTCTGGAATGCTCGGCCAGCCCATGAGACACAAGGAGAATTCCGCGTGCCTCGGATTGCGCCGGCTCATGATGAAAGGCGAGTGAAGCGTCCGCCGTTTCAAGGCGTTGCGTTTCTGCGAACATCATATCCTCCCGTTGCCGGGAGAAGACCAGATCGGCCGTGAAAAGCAACACGCCCAGATATTTATGCCAAGGGATTTTTCGTACCCTACGGATTGAGGGTTGTGAAAACAAACGCGGCGTGATTTCCTGTTCATGAATTGTTCTTTGTGGGGGTGAGAATGAGCAATCCATTTCTGCGCATGGCTGTAGTCTTGATAGGAATTGCGGCCGCTGGCGTTGCGGGAGCCCAGGACGGCGGCGGAAGGACGCGCTTCATTCTGGCGGCCAGCTGGCAACCCGCGTTCTGTGAAACCAACCAGCGCAAGCCGGAATGCCGCAGCCAGACCAGGGAGAGGTTTGACGCGACCAATTTTTCGCTGCACGGGCTCTGGCCGATGCGGAAGGACTATTGCGACGTCTCTGGTACCCTGCGGAGCGCCGACAAGGACGGCGAGTGGGGGAGGCTGCCTGAGGTAGAGCTTTCGGCGGAGACCAAGACAGCCCTCGATAAGGCGATGCCCGGTACGCAATCCGGCCTGGAGCGGCATGAGTGGACCAAGCACGGCACCTGCACGAAGATGAGCGCCGACGACTATTTCAGCGCGTCGGTTCGGTTGATCAACGAGCTGAACGCCTCGGCAGTCCGCGATCTGTTCGCGACCAATATCGGCAAGCCACTGACGGCGGAGGCGATCAAGGCGGCTTTCGACAAGAGCTTCGGCCCCGGTGCCGGCGATCGCGTCAAGATGAGCTGCCGACGGGCCAGCAGAGGCCGCGTTATCAGCGAACTTACTATCGGGCTGTCGGAGGGCGCGACATCGAACGAGCAAGCAAGCCTTCGTGACCTTATCCAGGGGGCAGGGCGGACGTCGTTCGGCTGCAATGAGGGCGTCGTGGACGCTGCAGGGTTCTGAGACTGCCTCTCATCGAAAACGAGCCTTCGTCCGTCCACGCGCCGCGACTAGCTGCGCCTTGATCATGCGACGCTACGGTAGAGGAGCGTGCCGAGTTCGGCTATGAATGCTGCAAAAGCCTCTGGTTTTTGGCCGCCGCGCGTTGCTCCTTGGCCCCAATTCGCCTAAATAGCGGCAAAACTCAAATTCCCGCGCGGAGCGAATTATCTATGGCACGTCAGTTCATCTACCATATGGCCGGCCTCAACAAGGCGTACGGCAACAAGAAGGTGTTGGAAAATATCCACCTTTCTTTCTATCCGGATGCCAAGATCGGTATCCTCGGCCCGAACGGTGCTGGTAAGTCGACCGTTCTGCGCATCATGGCAGGCCTCGACAAGGAATATACCGGCGAGGCGTGGCTCGCCGAAGGCGCTACCCTTGGCTACCTCGCGCAGGAGCCGCAACTCGATGCGTCGAAGACGGTCCTTGAGAACGTCATGGAAGGCGTTGCGCCGAAGAAGGCGATCCTCGATCGCTACAACGAGTTGATGATGAACTATTCCGACGAGACCGCGGAAGAGGGCGCCAAGCTCCAGGACGTCATTGACAGCCAGAATCTCTGGGACCTTGAAAGCCAGGTCGAAATGGCCATGGACGCGCTGCGCTGCCCGCCAGGCGACTCTTCGGTCGAGAAGCTCTCCGGCGGCGAAAAGCGCCGCGTGGCGCTCTGCCGCCTGTTGTTGGCGCAGCCCGACCTGCTGCTGCTCGACGAACCAACCAACCACCTCGACGCCGAGACGATTGCCTGGCTTGAAAAACATTTGCGCCAATACCCCGGCTCGGTCCTGATGATCACCCACGATCGCTACTTCCTCGACAACGTCACGGGCTGGATCCTCGAACTCGACCGTGGTCGCGGTATCCCCTACGAGGGCAACTACTCCGCCTATCTTCAATCGAAGGCCAAGCGCATGCAGCAGGAGGGCCGCGAAGAGGCCTCCCGCCAGAAGGCGATCAGCCGCGAGCAGGAATGGATGGCCGCCAGCCCGAAGGCCCGCCAGGCAAAGTCCAAGGCGCGTATCCGTGCCTATGACGAGTTGGTCGCGGCGGCAGAGGCCCGTCGCCCCGGCGATGCGCAGATCGTCATCCCGGTCGGCGAGCGCCTTGGCCAGGTGGTCATCGAAGCCGAGAACCTCACCAAGGGCTACGGCGATACCGTGCTCATCGAGAACCTCACCTTCAAGCTGCCGCCCGGCGGTATCGTCGGCGTCATCGGTCCGAACGGCGCCGGCAAGACGACGCTGTTCCGTATGATCACGGACCAGGAAAAGCCCGATAGCGGCGAGATCCGTATCGGCGAGACCGTTGATCTCGGCTATGTCGACCAGAGCCGCGACGCACTCGACGGCAACAAGACGGTCTGGGAGGAAATCTCCGGCGGCAACGACATCATCAAGCTCGGCAAGCATGAAGTGAACAGCCGTGCCTATTGCGGCGCCTTCAACTTCAAGGGCGGCGACCAGCAGCAGAAGGTCGGCACGCTTTCCGGCGGTCAGCGCAACCGCGTTCACCTTGCCAAGATGCTGAAGGCCGGCGGCAACGTCATCCTGCTCGACGAACCGACCAACGACCTCGATACGGAAACGTTGGCAGCACTCGAGGATGCGCTCGAAAACTTCGCCGGTTGCGCCGTCATCATCAGCCACGATCGCATGTTCCTCGACCGTCTGGCGACGCACATCCTCGCCTTTGAAGGCGACAGCCATGTCGAGTGGTTCGAAGGCAATTTCGAAGACTACGAAAAGGACAAGATGCGCCGTCTCGGTGTCGATTCGATCAATCCGCATCGGGTGACTTACAAGCGCCTGACGCGCTGATCACCCAATATCGCGTTGGAGACCTGGAAGCCCCGGTTCGCCGGGGCTTTTTTGCGCGCGTCGATGTCGTGATCCGAGCAGCTAATTTCGTGAACGGAGGGAATTGCGGCTTGCCACGCCCAATCGTTTCACATAAAGATATCTTTATATGTTGATTGGATCGAGTATGGGTGAGCCTATCAGACTTGGATTGGATGCATTGGTGGACGTCCTCAGGGCGGCCGGCGAGCCGACGCGTCTTCGCCTGCTGGCGCTCCTTGCAGCAGGGGACCTGACGGTCACCGATCTTACAGAAATCCTTGGCCAATCCCAACCACGCATCTCTCGCCACCTCAAGCTGCTTGGCGAAGCGGACCTCATCGACCGTTACCAGGAGGGCGCTTGGGCCTATTTCCGGCTTCGGCAGGATGGCAAGGCGGCCACGTTCGTGCGTAGCCTGCTGGCTCATGCCTCCGAGAACGATGCTGTGATCCTGCGTGACAGCGAACGGTTGGCGGCGGTCAAGCGCCAGCGGGCCGAGCGGGCACAGGCCTATTTCAGCCGCAATGCCGCCGAGTGGGACGAACTTCGCCGTCTGCATGCCGCTGACGAAGAGGTCGATGCCGCGGTCATTCGGCTGCTCGGCAGCCAGCCCATAGACTCCCTTCTCGACCTCGGCACCGGAACGGGTCGCATCCTCGAGCTTCTATCTGGCCTCTATCGCCGGGCGATCGGCGTCGACGCCAGCCGCGACATGCTGAGCGTGGCGCGCGCCAACCTCGACAAGTCAGGGATTACCAAGGCATCCGTCCGACACGCCGATATCCTGAACCTGCCGTTCGAGGCGCAGGATTTCGACGTGGTGACGATCCACCAGGTACTGCATTTCTTCGACCAGCCCGAGATCGCGATCGGCGAGGCAGCGCGCATGCTGCGGCCAGGCGGGCGGTTGGTCATCATCGATCTTGCCCCGCATGGGCTGGAGTATCTTCGCGACGAGCATGCGCATGTTCGCCTCGGCTTTTCGCATCAGTCGATGTCCGACTGGCTGCGCAAGGCTGGGCTGGATGTCGAGCAGGTCGTCGATCTTCATCCGGGTCATGAAAGCGGGCAGGGGCTCACCGTCACTGTCTGGCTTGCGCGCGACCCCCGGCGCCTTATGGCCTCCGCAGCGAGCGAAGGCGCCGAACCCATACTTGCCGGGAGATAATCATATGGCTTTGAACAGCGACGCGCGCCGCAAAATCGGCATTTCCTTCGAGTTCTTTCCGCCTAAGTCGGAAGAGATGGAAGGTCAGCTGTGGAATACGGTCACCGATCTGCAGGACTGGAATCCCGACTTCGTATCGGTGACCTATGGCGCCGGTGGCACCACCAAGGCGCCTACACTGGCGACTGTCTCACGGTTCCTTTCCGAAACCCCGCTCGCCACGGCGTCGCATCTCACCTGCGTCGGCGCGACGAAGGACGAAACGCATAGCGTCATCGACAGCTTCCGCAAGGTTGGCGTGAAGCATTTCGTGGCGCTGCGTGGCGATGCTCCGGGCGGCGTTGGCGCGCCCTATCAGCCGCATCCCGGCGGCTATGCGAATGCGGCGGCATTGGTTGCCGGTCTGCGTGAGATCGGCGATTTCGAGATTTCGGTGTCGGCCTACCCGGAAAAGCATCCGGAAAGCCGCGATACCACCGCCGACATCGAGATGCTGAAGCAGAAGGCGGATAACGGCGCGACCCGCGCGCTGACGCAGTTCTTCTTCGATAACGACAATTTCGAGCGCTACCTGGAAAAGGTGCGGGTTGCGGGCATCAAGATCCCGGTTGTGCCGGGCATCATGCCGATCCAGAACCTGACGCAGCTGAAGCGCTTCGCCGGTGCCTGCGGCACGGTCATCCCTGCATTTCTCGATGAACGCTTTGCAGGCTACGACGACAAGCCGGAAGAAAGAGCCAAGGTTGCCGCTGAGGTTGCCGCCGAACAGATCGAGGATCTGGCTCGCCGCGGGCTCACCGATTTCCACCTTTACACGATGAACCGGGCGCCGCTCGTTTCGGCCGTGCTGACCAATCTCGGCTTCACACGGGAAGGCGCCAGGAAGGCTGGCGCTGCCGCGTAGGCTGCTCCGTCAGTGACGACAAAAAGAAAAGCGCATCTCCTCGTGGGATGCGCTTTTCTGATTCATTGAACTGTTTCGCTACTCAGGAGTCTCGGTACTGTTCGCTTGCCTCGGCGTTCAGATGAAAAGCATTGTCAATACAAATGCAAACGCCGCGCTGACCAAAAGGACATTCAAGGATTGTGTAAGTCCCATGTCTGTCTCCTCGCGTTAACAGTTGCGATAATATGTCGTGATTGTGTCGCTTGGAAAGCGGATTTTATATTGCGCTGCGGCGAAAATGTCACATTGCGGCCGTGATGCTTTCTTTAATTTGTTGAAATCGCAAGATAAATCTCCGTGGAAAAATATTCACAGATTTTAACCGGCCGTTAAGGTCGGCGATCCAGCCTTCACACTTGCGGCAAGATGAAGGCTTTGCCTGAAGCGCCTGAAACCATGGAACAATCCCCGAAAATGAAAAGGCCGGGTGCGAAACCCGGCCTTAAAGTGCTCGCTTGAGGAAACGTGATCAGAGCGAGTTGAGGAGCGTCGGCGTTGCCCAGCCATCGGCGGGAATACCGAGACGCTGCTGCTCCTTCTGGATGGCGACGCGCGTGCCTGAACCAAGGATGCCGTCGACCTTGCCGACGTCGTGACCGAGCGTTCCGAGCTTGGTCTGCAGTTCCTTCATCTGGTCGTTGGAAAGTCCCTGTTCGGGCGTGCCCTTGAGATAGGTCTCAGCGCCGGCAAGGCGTGTCGCGAAATAGGCGGCCGAGGTCGTGTAGATGAACGACTTGTTCCATTCGAGATAGATCTGGAAATTCGGATAGGCAATGAAGGTCGGGCCAAGGCGACCCTGCGGCAGTATCAGGTCGCCATGCAGGTTGCCGAAGCTCGTGTTGCCATCGCGCGGCTTGACGCCAAGGGCGAACCACTCACCGGCCGTCAGTGGGCCACCGATACCGGATTTCTCCCAGGGGAGGTTCTCGGGAAGCGTGACTTCCTGGATCCACGGCTGGCCCTTCTGGAAGCCGAGATGCTGGATGAACTTGGCCGCAGTCAGAATGGCGTCGGGGCCGCTCTGCTTGAGGCGGACGTGACCATCGCCGTCGCCGTCCATGCCATAGGCGACTATGTCACGAGGCAGCATCTGGACCTGGCCGATCTCGCCGGCCCAGGCACCGGTGTTGGTTGCCGGGTCGAGGTCGCCATGCTGAACCATTTCGATGAGGGCGATCAGCTGCGGACGGAAAAGCTCCGGACGGCGGCAGTCGTGAGCCAGGGTCACGAGGGCGTTGCGGGTGTTGAAGTCGCCCTGTACGGCGCCGAAGTCGGTTTCCATCGCCCAGAAGGCGGTGATAACCCCTGCGGGTACACCAAATTCCTGCTCAGCACGGGCGAAGACATCTGCGTATTGCTTCATCTTCTGGCGGCCAATGTCGAGCCGGCCCTGGCTGACAGTGCGTTGCGAGAATTCCAGGAAAGTCTGCTTGAACACGCCCTGAGCGCGGTCGCGGCTCAAGACCTTCTGGTCGATCTGTGCGCCTTCCAGAGCCTTGTCAGCAGCTTCGGCCGATGCGCCCGCTGCGATGGCGTCGGCCTTTACGCCGGCCAAGAATTCGCTGAGGTCGCCGTCACATGCTACCGCCGGTGTCTGCGAAGCCGGGGCACTCGGTGCCGGCGTCTGCGCGGCTGCGCCGGTCGCCAGACCGGCAGCGAAAAGGAGTGCAAGTGCCGTGCGGCTTGCGGGCGAGACGTACATAGTTTCGATCCTCGTCATAAAATGGAATTTCCGTCGATTTCCCAAATGATTGTGACGGAAGCAAGAAAGACGAGGCGACGTTACTAAGAATTTGTGTCCTTTGATACAGCCGCTACCCAGTTGTGCCAATTCTGGGTCGATCCGGCAAAGACATTGATGTCCGTTGGACCCTTGATACCGGGGATGACGCCCGTCGACGTGTATTGCCAGAAGGCCCAACGGCGGTCGGCATAGGTGACTTCGGGATGCTTGGCGGTGGAGCGGACCCAGAAGTGGTAATTCTGGAAGTAGCCGACGAGATTGTCGCGGTGGAAGTCTACCGAGGTATAGATGATCGGCCGCTTGCCGTAATGGGCCTCGAGGCGATCCATGAAGCGCTGAAGCTGGGCGCGGACCGTCGCCGGATCGGGGCGATAGCGGCATGTCTTCGATTCCGCATTCCATTCGGCGTCGAGGACCGGCGGCAGGCGCATGGATTCCTTGGGCACGTTACGGATAAACCAGTCAGCCTGCTCATCGGGCGTCGAGCAGAAATAGTAGAAATGATAGGGAGCGTGCGGAATGCCGACGGCGCGGGCGCGCTGCCAGTATTCGTTGAAGCGCGGATCGATGCGGTCCTTGCCTTCGGTCGCCTTGATGAAGGCGAAAGCAACGCCGGAACCCTTGACCGTCTGCCAGTCGATATTGCCCTGCCACTTCGACACGTCGATACCGTGGATCGGCTGCTGCTCAGGATGCTTTGATCCGAAGTCCTGGGGATCGGTGTCCTTGAAGCGCGTCTTTGGCTTCACGGACGCTGTTTCGAGAAAATCATAGCCCGATGACGTGCATCCGGCGAGCATGACAGCCAACGGCAAAACGCAAAACAGAAGCCGGCGCATAGATGTTCCGTCGCGAAACGAATGGATTTTTTGCCCCACAGCTCGACCCCGTTAAAGACGCGTCCAGCAGAGGAATGTCCCCTCTATTTTCCATATCAACGTAAAAAAACGGTTAGTTTCAAGCGAAATGTCAAGGTTTGGTCACAATGACGGCCCGCCAGGCATAGCCGCCACTAATGGTCTCGAAGGTCAGTCGCGCTTGATTTTCAGAGGCTTGCGACGCGAGAACCTGCCGCAAATCGGCACGCGGCGACACGTGAAATTTTCGCAGCCACGCCTTGAGAAAGCGTGCAAACCAGCCCGGAAGGCGCTCCTGCTGGCCGAAATCGACGATGTGCAGCTCGCCGCCGGGGGCGAGGGCGGCCACGGCCGAGTCGACGGCGCGTTCCCAATCGGGGATCATCGAAAGGGCGTAGGAAATGAGAATGCGGTCGAAGCCGCTGACGCCGAACTCGCGCGGCGTGAAGGCGGTCGCGTCCGCGACGCGGAAATCCGGAAGCGTTGCTTTGGTCTCGAATGTTTTGCGCGCGGAGATCAGCATCTCGTGCGAGATGTCCAGGCCGAACAGCCGAGCCCGCGGGTAATATTTATGGGCGAGCGCCAGGTTGCGGCCGGTTCCGCAACCGACCTCCAGCAGGGTGCCGTCTTCCGGCACATTCAGATTGCGGATCGTCTCATCACGGCCGAGAAGGTAGTACTTGCGCGTCAGGTCATAGATGTGGCGCTGATAACGGTACATGCCGTCCATCAGGGCGGCGTGGCCGTCGTCCTTGGTGACGGGATTCGTGCCGACCCCGCTCACGCATTCTTCCCGTAGATATGGAAGCCGCCATAGATTGCCGAGCGATCAAGCGCCGTGAGTTCGGCGGAGCGCTTTTCCATGTACGTCCACTGATCGCGGATTGCAGGCGACAGACGGCCTTCGATGATGCTCTTTTCGGCCGCCGTACGGAAGATCGCCCGGGCACCTTCGCGCGCCGTGCGGCTGATCTCTGCCCATAGGTCGTTGAGTTGCTGGTCCGTCATCCAGTCCTGTGCATCCAGGAGGACGTAGCGATCGCGCGATCCGGCCGGCTCGCCGGCGAGCAGTTCCGTGAAGCTTGCATGATGAACGGTGACGCGATCCACATTGCCACGGATCGCCTCGTAGTTCGCGGGCTCGAGATAGGTTGGGAGTGTGCCTTCGCCCTTCGGCGCGTAGCGGCGAGCGAAAGCCTGCCAGGCAAAATAGTTTTCCTGCATGGGGAAGTGACAGGCCAGCTTCTCAAGTCGGTGCCGTAGGACCGGCGCGATTGACTGCTCGGCGGCGAGGCTTGCCAGTTCGTCGTATTGCTGTGGCGGGATACCGAGGCCGAACAACGAGCTCTTGCGGCCGGTGATCCAGCGTACGACCGGCTTGTCGAAGAGTGGTGCGATCTTCTCGTCGAAGAACTGGCGCTGCTCGCGCAGGGAGCGCGTCTTGGTCATTTCCGTCAGGTCGACGCCATGCAGGCGGGCCAGAAGGTGTGCTGCTCCAATGAACCGACCGAGGAGACCTGTTTCGTAGATGTTGCGGTCGAAAACCGTGACCCGCCGACGGCCGAACTTGCGGGCGTTCCAGTAGTTGCGGGTCGCGTCGTCAAGATTTGCAGCGAGGAATTGGTCGAAGGCGTGGCTGTTCGACAACTCGCGCGGTGTGGCGAGGAAGCGAACGAGATCGGCGTGTGCGGGAAGGTGGCTGAACGCGGCAAGCTTCAGGCGATTGAGGGCAATATGATGCGGATTGAGATCGACCACATCAATCGACGCCGGGCTCCTGGAAAGATAGGCAAGCATGTTGCAGCCGCCGGAGCCGATCGTCACGATGCGGTGGTGAGGCTGAAGCTCCATCGCCAGCATGTCGAGGTCGGGATCTTCCCAGATTTGCGGATAGACCAGGCCGGAAAACAGCAACCCAAAGAGCCGTTCCGAAAAGCCTGCCTTGGAGAAGGCATTGTGGCGGAGAAGAGCTGCCTTGAGTTTCCGGTTCTTGCGGAAGCCGGCATCCGGTGCAAATTCCGTCATATGAGTCTTTCACCCTTTTAGCGTTCAGGGCGTTTAGCGCGCCGTCACTACAGTTTGATGACGCAAGCTGTGGGCGCGTGCTTCCGTCGGTGGAAATGGAAAAACATCCGGGCATTGGGGGCTTTCGCGCTGCCGGCTTTCCTGCTTCTCTTGTGGGCAAGGAGGATCGCATATGCGATTTGTGCTGCGTGTCGTGAGGCCACTCGCTCTTTTGCTGGTCGCGATCGTCGCTATGAGCGCGGCTTGGCTTTATGCGCGGCCACCTGAATTGCTGCGAGTCGGTGATGGTTACGCAGCCAAGATCGTTTGCTCGAACGTATTCCTGGCAGGGCGTGACCCCGAACAGGTGCTTTACGAGGACGTTCAGGCGCCGGGAAATCCGTTGCTACGACTGGTACGCGTCACTGTCGACAGGCAGGACAAGCGGGTTACCGCTCGTATCCTCGGGCTCTTCGCGCCGGGCCATGCGATCTATCGCGGCGCACTCGGCTGCAGCAGCGTGCCGGATGGTGACTTCGAGGCCGCGGCGCGCGCCGTGCCCGAGGTTCCGGTGACTCCGGAGCCGCAAAATGAGGCCCCATGGCCGGAGGGAAATGCCGTCGCGAAGGCCAATGACAGCCGTGTCGATGCACTGCTTTCAGATGCCGAGCTGATCGGTCCTGCAATGCGCGCGGTTGTCGTGGTTCGCAACGGCCGCATCATCGCGGAGCGCTATAGTGACGGATTCGGTCCGATGATGCCGCTCACAGGCTGGTCGATGACGAAGACCGTGAATGCAGCCATCGTCGGGCGGCTGATGCTCGACAACAAAATCGCGTTCGATGAGGCTGGCCTTCTGCCGCAGTGGAAGGGGGGCGACCATTCGGCGATCAAGCTGAGTGATCTGCTCGGCATGGAGAGCGGCCTGGTGTTCAACGAGAGCTACGGCACGGTCGCCGATGTCACACGGATGCTCTATCTCGATGCGGATATGACGGCGCTGCCAGCAAGTCTGCCATTGGAGGCAAGCCCGGGCCAGCGTTTCAGCTATTCAAGCGGTTCGTCGGTGCTGATCTCAAAGATATGGATGAACAGGATTGGCAACATGCAGGCGGCGCTTGCCTATCCCAAGACGGCGCTGTTCGACCCGATCGGCATGTCGAGTGCTGTCTTGGAGGTCGACGCACGGGGCACCTTCGCCGGCAGTTCCTATCTTTACGCCACAGCGCGGGATTGGGCGCGTTTCGGCCAGTTCCTTCTTCAGGACGGCGTCTGGAACGGCCAGAGGCTGTTGCCGGAACGGTTCATGGCAGCGATGAGGACGCCGACCGTGGCCTCGGGCGGCAAATATACCCAGGCGCAGGCCTGGCTCGCCGCGCCGGGCGGTGACACCAGCGCCGTTGCCGGTCTTCCCGAAGATACGTTCTGGATGGAGGGGCACGATGGGCAGAGCATTGCGATCGTGCCGTCCGCGAAGCTTGTCGTCGTCAGGCTCGGATTGACGCCAAGCTGGCTTCGCTACAAGCCGCAGATGCTGGTCAAAGAGATCCTAGCCGCGCTGCCCGGCAGTGATCAGTAGTTGCCCTGGGCGACGTCGTCCATGCCCTTGCGCTTGGCTTCGTAGTAATAGCCACGGGCATAGAGGCGGACAGCATCGTCTTCGCTGCTGTCAGAGACGAGCCAAGCGCCGCGAAGATACTTGGCGGCGTATTTGATGTTCGTTTCGGCATCAAAGAGGCCAGCGGGCTCACCTTCGTAGCCCATGGACTTGGCCGTGTTGTACTTGATCTGCATCAGGCCGAAATAGCCGCGCTTGTTATAGGCCTTGGAATTGTAGCGGCTCTCGCGATGCACGACGCGGTGAAGCAGCGAGGCGGGCACCTGGTAGAGCTTCGAATATTTGTCGATGATCTTGGTGATTGCGCTTTTCTCAACCGTCGGCGCGCCATCGTCGTCGCTGTCGCTGAACATCGGCGGTGCGGCCGGTGGATCCGAGGGACCTGAGGTGTCGAAACCGTAATCCATCATCGGGTGCGGCGTCGTATCGATAGCGGAAAGAGCTGCAATCGCGCTGCTTCCAGCCTGAGGTGTTGCGGCAAAGGCGAGTTGAGTCGACGGGGAAGGGGTGCCCGGGCGCGGGATCGGTACAACGGACTGAATCGCTGTCATTTCAGGCGTGAGCGGAATCTGCGCGTAACCCGTTGCCGTCGTCGCCCCGGCCTGACCGCTCAACTGAGAAGGATCGGTTGCCGGCATGGCGGGTGCCGCGAGGGCCGTTGTCGCCTGGTCGGCGGTGGTGATCATCGCCGTCTGGGCCGCTCCGTCGCCGGCCGGCACGGCTGCAAGCGTGGCGTCTTCGCCGGGCTTTGGTGTCGGAACAACGGTCTGGATTGCGGTCAGTTCTTCCACCGACGTGTATTCGACGCTCGTGCATCCGGCAACGACGCCGCAGAGCATCGTCGAAACGATGAGACTGCGTTTCAGGCCGGAAAAACCGATCGCTACCATACTCTCACTTTCGTGAACGCGCCGCCCCGGCAGCGTTAGAAGTTACCAAAAACCTTAAGCCTGGAATCCGCAATTAACGTATTCGTTGCGTTGCTGCAACCCGCTGGAAATATTTACGCGGCTATCCGCCTATAACCGGCTGTTACGGCGCCTGCGGCAATGAGCAGAGTGCCGCCGGTGCGGTTAACCGCACGCTGGATGCTTGCCTTGCGAATAAGCCCGCGAGCCGCGTTTGCTGCCAGTGCATAGGTCGAGGCATTGATGGTTGCGAGGACCAGGAACGTGGCTTCCATGATGAGCATCTGGCCGAAGAACGGCAAAGCGGGATTCAGGAACTGCGGAACGAAGGCGACGAAGAACACGATGCTCTTCGGATTGAGCGCCGTGACGACATAGGCGTGCAGGAAAACCCTGATCGATTTCTTTTCGGGCAGGTTGTCATTGTCCGCCATCGGTTCGGACATCACGGGTGCGCGCCAAAGCTTGATCCCGAGCCAGATCAGGTACGCGCCGCCGATCCATTTCAGCACCGTAAATAGGGTCGCGGAGGCCGCAAGCACGGCCCCCAGTCCGAAAAGGGATGCAGTCATCGCGGTAAAGTCGCCGAGCGCGACGCCGGTTACCGTCGCGAGCGCCGTCTTGCGCCCATGGCCCAGCGCATAGGAAACAACGAGAAGGATCGTCGGCCCCGGTATCGCCAGCATGATTGCAGACGCAGCGGCAAAAGCGAGCCAGGCTTCGAGCGACATGGAATCTCCTCCTGTTCCCTAAGGGAAAGCAAAGACACCATATTAACCCTCAGTCAATCATGCCGCGCTGTATTTCTGCCCGATCGTGTCCATGACTTCGCCGAACCACTCGGTGGAGGTGTCGAAGGCCTTGCCACCCTTGATACGCGGGAACTCGATTGTCCGGAGCTTACCATTCTCCGCTTCATCGTGACCTGTGACACCGGAGACCTTGTTCAGGGCGCTTTCGACGGCAAGGTCGGTCATGCTCTGAATCAGACGAAGGTCATCGCCGTTTGCGGGGGCCGAACGTGCGAAGTAACCCGATTTCTGCACGAGCGAGCGCTCGGCATCGATGAGGCCTGCGAACTGTTTCTGGAACCAGCCGCCGACATTGATCGTGTCGATCTTCACGTGGCCGAAGGCGTCGCGCTTGATGGTCTCGCCCGCGGCCTCGCGCTCGGCGACGATGGCGTCAAGGCAGGCGCCTTCCGAAACGAACACGGTCGCATGACCGGTGCGGTCCATGACTTCCTTCAACCGGGCCGCTTCCGCATCGAGATCGAATGCCAGTTCGGGCAGGTAGACGGCGTCGATGCTTTTCATCCTGGCGTTCGTCATTAGCCCATCGACATATTCATAGTTCTTCGTCCGCTGCAGATAGGCCCGAGCAGTTGCCGCCGTCAGCCAGCCGCAGTGGCGCCCCATGACTTCGTGGATGATCAGTGTGCGCGGTGCCGCGGTCTGCTCGTTGCTGACGTTGTCGAAGAAGTGTGCGCCGACTTCGGCGGCTGTCCATGCGCCAAGCGACTGGCGGATCGGGACGACGTCGTTGTCGACCGTCTTCGGCAGTCCGACGACCGTCAGATTGTAGTCGTTGGCCGCCAGATATGCCGCAAGATCGGCAGCGGTAGTGTTCGTGTCGTCGCCGCCGATCGTGTGAAGAATGGTGACGCCATCGTTGGCAAGCCGCTCGGCCGCCACACGCAGCGGGTTTTCGCCTTCCTTGACGAGACCGCGCTTCACGCAATCGGCTGCATTGGTGAGCTTGACGCGGCTGTTGCCGATCGGCGACCCGCCGTAGCGATGCAGAAGCGAAGCCTTCTCCCGCATGTCTGCCGTGATCTTGATGCTGTCGCCGAGGAGTACGCCCTGGTAACCGGAACGATAGGCGACGAGCTCGATGTCGGGCGCAACGTCGCTGTAGCGTTCGATCAATCCGCCGACTGCGGAGGAGAGACAGGGCGCCAGGCCTCCGGCCGTGAGCAATGCGACTTTCTGTTTGGCCATGATCCCTCCATTGTGTCTCGTATCGGTGCAAGCGCGTCTGCTTACCTAACGCATGGATGCGGCAGGGAAAGGGCCATGTAAAGTGTTGTTATTGTGAAAATCGCGCCCCTGACGGCGAAGGTAGATGGAAGCGCGGATATAATCGTTTCAAGCCAAGGATAGCTGTTCAGATGGCTTGTGGAAATTCCCGAGCGCGTGGAGCCGACTGTACAACTGCATGCTTCTCTGATGCGTTAACAGCCTATCCCTTGGTGTCATATGACGCCGTGCGAATACGGCGTATGCTTGGATGCCGGAGCGACAATTACCGAATTGTGAAAGCAGTATTCGCTCCTATGACCAATCGTCGCCTTGCAAACGCAGGCTTTATTTGGTCAAGGTGTCTAATCTTATTTGCACTGCGAGAGACTCTTATGTCCTTCTGGGAAAAACTGCTGAATGCCATTGGCAACACCGCGGGCAACGTCCTTTCGGCGGTGGTCGAGGCTATCCGGACAGTTTTCGAAGGCGATCCGGAGACCCGCCGCAAGGTGGCTTTCTCAGTCGCGATCATTGCTCTGTCGGCAAAAATGGCCAAAGCGGACGGGATCGTCAGTGAGAAGGAGGTTGACGCCTTCCGCGAGATCTTCGAATTCCCGCCCGAGCAGGCGAAGAACGTTGCGCGTCTTTATAATCTGGCGCGCCAGGACGTGGCCGGCTATGAGGCCTATGCGGAGCGCTTGTCGTCCCTGTGCGTGACATGCGCCGCCAATTGCCCGGTACTGGAAGAGGTACTGGACGGTCTCTTTCATATCGCCAAGGCTGACGGGCTCATTCATGAGAAGGAATTGGCGTTCCTGCGGCACGTCGGCCAGATCTTCCATATGAATGACGAGCATTTCGAAAGGATCGCCGCGCGCCATGTCTCCGTGGGACGTGATCCCTATAAGGTGCTCGGTGTTTCTCCCTCCGATGATTTCACCACGATCCGTCGCCGTTACCATGGTCTTGTCAGCGAGCATCATCCGGATCGGCTGATTTCCCGTGGTGTGCCGGCCGAGTTCCATGCCATTGCCAATGAGCGCATGGCGGCGCTGAATGCCGCCTACGAGGCGATCGAGAAGGAACGCCGCGCAGCATGACCTCGTTCGAGGCCGACTACCGGAAGGCAATTGTTCGCCCTTCGCCCAATCACGGCGAGCGTGCGGATGGACGCAAGCCAGATATGATCCTTCTTCACTATACAGGTATGCCAACGCCCGACGGAGCGCTGGAGTGGCTCTGTCGCGACGAAAGCCAGGTCTCCAGCCACTACTTTGTCCAGGAAGACGGCGAGGTTCTGCAGCTCGTGCCCGAGGAGCGCCGTGCCTGGCATGCTGGCAAAAGTTACTGGCAGGGCGAGACCGATATCAACTCGTTGTCAATAGGGATCGAGATCGCCAATGCCGGTCATCCCGGCGGCCTTCCAGAGTATCCCCAAGAACAAATCCAAGCCGTGATCGAATTGTGTCGAGATTGCGGCCAACGTTGGTCAATTGCCCCTGAAAGGGTGCTTGGACATTCCGACGTTGCACCGATTCGGAAGGTCGATCCGGGGGAAAAATTTCCCTGGGCGGAGCTCTCCAGGGCCGGTATCGGCCACTGGGTCGAGCCCGCACCGATCTCCGGTGGAAGATTTTTCCAACGCGGCGACCGCGGCCAGCCGGTCGAAGCCCTGCAGTCGATGCTGTCGCTCTACGGCTATGCGACTGAGATCACTGGCGAATTCTCGGCCAAGATGGCAGGCGAGGTCGAGGCCTTCCAGCGTCATTTTCGGCCCGCCCGAATCGACGGAATTGCGGACTTTTCGACGATAGACACCCTGCACCGTCTGCTGGCGTCGCTTCCACGCTACTCCGCATAAGTAGTACTTTTGAGTCGCGCCAATTTACCGGGATTCTGAGAGTTCGTCGGCTCGCCACATCATTTCCCTATTATCTCCTCATTGCGATGGTCTAACGCCAAACGTCGAACGGCGCCGCTTGTGTTGTTTGGGGTTCTTGGCGGTCGTCAATTGAAACAAAAAGAATTGCTGCAGTATCTCTAATAAATATCTGCCGCATAAAACTGGATCGTTATTTGAAACGCGGTCCAGAAATTCTTTGGGTCGGAGTAATTAGACTGAATGAATAGGATTATTTCTGCTGCGGTGTGCGCAAGCGCACTGTTGATGGGTATGAATTGCGCTTTCGCGGGTGAATGGGGCGCAAGGGCACAGACGGTTCCTTTGAAGACTGTTGATCGGACTAGCGGCTATGCAATGCCGGACTTCACGGCCAACAAATATTCGGCTCTCATTATCAAGTACGCAAAGCAATATAACGTTCCTGCCGAGCTCGCTCAGGCCGTCGTTCGCGTCGAGAGCAATTTCAATCCGAACGCACGCGGTAGTGCCGGTGAAATCGGTCTCATGCAGATCAAGCCGGCGACAGCAAGGATGATGGGTTACTCGGGGACGAGCAAGGGGTTGTTCGATCCCGAGACGAACATCAGGTTCGGCATGAAATACCTGGCCGCTGCACATGAACTCGGCGGTGGTGAGACCTGCGACACGATCCTGAAGTACAATGCCGGCCATGGCGCAACCCGCATGAACCCGGTCTCCAAGGCCTATTGCGGTAAGGTCCTGGCGATGCTCGACTGATCACCTGAAACTGCCTGTCTGATAATTACTTCGACCGGGCACTTAAGAATATGATTCAACATAGTGCCTGTGTTATCTGGCCTCCGAAATGAGGTGATACATGGCAGTTGATTTCAAGGTGATCATCGTCGGGCGCGGAATGATGGGCGCGGCTGCGGCCCGCCATCTCTCCGGGATGATCGAGGGTGTTGCGCTCATCGGCCCCAGTGAGCCAGTCGAGCGCAAGAGCCATCATGGCGTCTTTGCCAGCCACTACGACGAGGCCCGCATCACGCGGACCTTCGACGACAATGCCGTTTGGGCGACGCTGGCGGCACGCTCGCTCGACCGCTACCACGAAATCGAAGCGAAGAGCGGCATTTCCTTTTTCACGGAAGCGGGTTGCCTCTTTGCCGGACCACCTGCCCAACCGGGGGAGCGATATCTCGGACGGGCGCTGCAGGTCAGCGAAACGCTCGGTCTCGACGTCGAAACGCTGACGCCGACGGCGTTGCGGGACCGCTTTCCTCCGTTTGATCTCAACCCGTCGTTCAATGGTTATTTCGAAGCGAAACGCGCGGGCCACATCAACCCGCGCGCTTTGGTTCGAGCGCAAGCCAAGCTTGCCGAGCAGGCGGGCGTGACGGTTATCGATGCGACTGTTGCCTCTGTTCGCGATGAGGGTACGTTCGTGGAGGTTCATGCCGGCGGCAAGCGCTATACCGCCGAGCGGGTGCTGGTCGCTGCCGGCGGTTTCAGCAATTTCAACGGTCTTCTCCCTGCTGCTATCGATGTCAGGATCGCGGCGCGCACCGTGGCATTCTTCGAACTTGGCGCCCGGGAGATGGCAGTTTTTTCCGAAATGCCTTCAGCCATTATCTTCGGCGACCGCGACGAGGACCATGTCTACATCCTTCCGCCGGTGTGCTATCCCGACGGCAAGTTCTATCTCAAACTCGGCGGCGAGTTGGAAACGCGCTCATTCGAGACGCTTGAGGATGTCGGAACATGGTTTCGCTCCGATGGCGATCTGGCGGAGCGCGACCTGCTGGTGTCAACGGCCCTGCAGCACATGCCCGCATTGGCGGGTTGCGCAACAACCTCGGCGCCGTGTGTGGCAACCTTCACGGCAACAGCCTATCCCTATGTGGGCTATACGGATTCTCCACGAATTGCGGTTCTGGCCGGTGGCAATTTCGTTGCCGCGAAATCATCGGATGAGCTCGGCCGACTGGGCGCGGTCGTCATGACGCAAGGCTGGCTCGGCGCCGAGGACTTCGGCAGGGAGCTGACGCCGGTCTTCCGCTAGGCACGCTCCGGTCGGGGAGGGGCGCCCGTTGCGAGTACGCGCAGAGCTCGAAGATATTTCAGTGGCATTCGCTTCGCGTCTCCGCTAAGGGAGCCATGCCAGTTGGCCGGGCAGCCGCGCTTTACCAATGCCGAAAGGCGGTAGGGTGAGGAAAGTCCGGGCTCCACGGAAACACGGTGCCGGATAACGTCCGGCGAGGGCGACCTCAGGGAAAGTGCCACAGAAAGCAAACCGCCTGCCTCGGCAGGTAAGGGTGAAAGGGTGGGGTAAGAGCCCACCGCATCTCCGGTAACGGCGATGGCAAGGTAAACCCCACCGGGAGCAAGACCGAATAGGGATGACGTGGGAGGCGAAAGCCTTCCGGCTGGTTTCCAGGTCAGTCATCCGGGTGGGTTGCGTGAGGCAGCGTGCGAACGCTGTCCCAGAGGAATGGCTGCCACGTTCCGGCTTCGGCCGGGGCCATACAGAACCCGGCTTACAGGCCAACTGGCGAACTACCTTTGCTAAGACGCGTCTTGTTGATGTCGTCGATTGCTAGTGGGCGGTCGGTGCCTTTGCCAGGCATTCATCGCAGGTGGTGCTGCTGCGCGCGAGAATGGACCAGCGCTTGAATATCTTGCCGCAGGAATCGCATTGGATGTCGGTCGTCATGCCTGACTGCGACAGTGGAATACGCTTTTCCGGTTCAAAGCGCCCGTAAAGAAGTCCCTTTAATGTGAAGTTTGTCATACTATTACTCCACGGTTACTTATTTAGCCTTCATTAATATGCGGCAGCGCTGAACCGATTCAATTCTCCGCCTCCTTATTATTTTGCACATGGCAATATCCGAATAGCTTGGTCGCTTACTTCAAAGGGGATAGCGGCTGCATACCTCTTCATGGGGCGCCTTGGATCGACGCCTGCCACTGTTGAAGAGCAAGCCTTAAGCCTTTGTTGGAAATTGCATATTTGGTTGTGCCGATCTGAGCCATCGGTCGCCTTCGGGCGCGTGCTGGCAGGGCTGGTTCGCGGCATCGGTAAGTGCGGAACTAACCCTTTGTTAAACTTAACAGCTTATAAATTTTCGATACGGCGCTCATCGTGAGACGGGCGTTTCCCATTGACGCCCATATGGTCCCATGTTATCCCATTCATGCACTGCGCAAGGGCAAGTAGGTGCCCACCAATCGCAAAGCCAAGGTGTCTTCTGTTCCGGAAGCTCCGGATGGGGTCTTGTCCATTCGGCTCGCGAAGCTGTGCCTGAATTTCAGGGTTCCGGGCTTTTGAGTTCAGTCCGGGCTCTTTCGGGAACGGATGTTTCGTGTCATGAGCCGCTTCCTTTCAAATGCGACCAACAGAATCGATTCCAAGGGCAGGGTTTCCGTGCCGGCGGCGTTTCGATCCGTGTTGGCGCAGCGCAATGTTCAGGAGCTCTATTGCTTCCAGGACTTTGTGTTTCCGGCGATCAGTGTCGGCGGTCCGGATCTCCTGGAGAGGTTCGAGCGTCAAATCTCTGCGGAAGATCCGTTTTCGCCGGACGCGAACGAGATGTCGCTTCTCATCCACGGGGGCGGTATCTTCATGAAGCTCGATGCGGAAGGCCGGCTGATGGTCACGGATTTCATCCGCGACTTCACCGGTATCTCGGACGAAGTGACCTTCGTTGGTCGGGCGGATCATTTTCAGCTGTGGCAGCCGCAGGCATTTCAGGCTGCTCAGGTGCAGGCACGAGGAGGGCGTCGGCTGGCGGGCAGGCGTTCCTAAAAATACGAGGGAACGGAATGGCGGCGAATCCTGGCGGAGATTCAACTGATGCCGGTGGCGGACCGGTTCGCCACATTCCGGTTCTTCTCAATGAGGTGCTTGCCGCGCTCGAGCCGTTGCCCGGCAAGATCATTCTCGATGGCACCTTCGGTGCGGGCGGCTATACTTCTGCCATTCTGGGTGCTGGCGCCAATGTGATCGCCCTGGATCGCGATCCGACCGCCATCGAAGCCGGTCAGGCCCTTGTCGCTGAAAGCCAACGCCGCTTGAAGCTCGTTCATTCGCGGTTTTCTCAATTGGCCGATGCTGCTCCATCGGGCGGGCTGGATGGAGTCGTGCTCGATATCGGCGTGTCCTCAATGCAGATCGATGAGGCCGAGCGCGGCTTCTCGTTCCAGAAGAATGGTCCGCTGGACATGCGGATGTCGGCGGCTGGCGTTTCGGCGGCCGATGTGGTCAATCGTGCCAAGGTGGCTGATCTGATCCGCATCTTTCATTTTCTCGGAGAGGAAAATCAGTCGCCGCGCATCGCGCATGCGATTGAAAAGCGGCGGGCTGAAAAGCCGTTCGAGACGACGCGCGATCTGGCTGGTCTGATCGAGCTCGTTACCCCACGTAAAATGAAGGACAAGATTCATCCGGCGACCCGGGTCTTCCAGGCGTTGCGGGTTTTCGTCAACGACGAACTTGGCGAGCTGGCGCGGGCGCTGTTTGCCGCCGAGCGCGTGCTGAAGCCCGGCGGGCGTCTCGTTGTGGTTACCTTCCATTCGCTCGAAGATCGGATCGTCAAGACCTTCTTCTCTGATCGCGCCGGCAAGGCTTCGGGCTCGCGTCATCTGCCCGTCGCGCACGAGCGTGCGGCGACCTTCGAGCGGATCGGCAAACCCATGGTTGCTGCGACCGAGGCGGAGGCGCAGGCAAACCCGCGGGCGCGATCTGCCAAGCTGCGGGCAGGGCTGCGCACTGCCGCACCCGCTGAAGCGGCGGATATTTCCATCTTCGGGCTGCCGAATCTGGCGAGTCTCGGAAAGCTCGGAGCCTGATATGCTGAGAACCTTGGACCTCATCCTCGTCGGTGTCATGACAGCAGCTGCTGCTGTCACCTATACGATCAAGCACCATGCCGAGCTCAAGCTCGAGGAAGTTCATCGCCTTGAAGCGGAGATCAAGCTCGAGAAGGATACCATCGATCTGTTGAAGGCCGATTGGGCTCTGTTGTCCCAGCCGAACAGGCTCGAGCGGCTCGTCAACAACTACAATGGTGAGCTTCAGCTGCAGCCGACGGCTTCCACGTCGCTGGTTCATGCCAAGGAACTGCCGATGCTGAAGTCGCAAGTTCCGGTTCCCGACATTACCGAAGCGAAGGCCGGTGCCAAGGCGAAGCCAAAGGCGGTGGCGCCTGAACCCGAAGAAGAAGACATGATGGCAACCGGATCGGTGGAGTAGAGATGTCGTTTCTTTCACGCATCATGGTCTTGAAGAGCCAGGCGCATTTCTCCGCCGGCACGCACAACCGCCTCGGCGGCAATAGGCCGATCGAGGGATCGCGAAAAAAGAGGGCGGGACAGGCCAAGAGCCGCGTCGGGCTCCTGATCGTCGGCTTCGTTGCTGTTTATTGCGTGATCGGCGGGCGTCTCGTCGAATACGCAGTCCGCGACCCCGATGTCGTGTCCAGTATCCTGCCGCCTGATCGTCTGATGGCGTCGCGCCCGGATATCCTGGACCGAAACGGCGAGGTGCTGGCGACCGATATCCGCACCGTCTCGCTGTTTGCCGAGCCGAACAAGGTTGTCGATCCCGACGAGGCGGTCGAGAAACTCGCCACCGTTATGCCCGACCTCGACATGAAGGGGACTTACAAGAAGCTCGCGAACCGCACGTCCCACTTCGCCTGGCTGCGTCGCCAGCTGACGCCGAAGCAACAGAGCCAGATCCTTGCGCTCGGCATTCCGGGCATCGGCTTCCGCCCTGAGAAGCGCCGCTTTTATCCGGGTGGCGCCACCGCAGCGCACATTCTCGGTTACGTCAACATCGACAACCGCGGCGTTGCCGGCATGGAAAAATACATTGACGATCAGGGCCTTGCCGACCTCGCCTCCGTCGGCATGACAAGCGACCAGCCGCTGGAGCCCGTTCGCCTGTCGATTGACGTCCGCGTCCAGAACATCGTGCGCGATGTCGTCGTCAACGCGGTCAAGAACTACGAGGCCAAGGGCGCCGGCGCTGTCATCCTCGATATTCATACCGGCGAAGTGCTCGGAATGGCATCGGCCCCGGATTTCGATCCGAACAACCCGCTGGAGGGCGCCAAGGAGGGCTGGCTGAACCGCATGTCGAACGGCACGTTCGAAATGGGCTCGACCTTCAAGACGTTCTCGCTTGCCATGGCGCTCGACACGGGCAAGGTCAGCCTGAACGACAGCTTCGATGCGACGCAGCCGATCCGCATCGGCGGCTTCACCATTCACGACTTCCACGGCCAGCGCCGTTGGCTGACGCTGCCTGAGGTGTTCCAGTATTCGTCGAACGTCGGCACAGCTCGCATCATCGACATTGTCGGGATGGATGCTCAGAAGGATTATCTTACGAAGCTCGGCCTTTTGACCAAGATGCAGACCGAACTGCCGGAAGTGAAGATGCCGAGCCAACCGAAGGTTTGGAAGAAGATCAACTCGATCACGATTTCCTTCGGCCACGGCGTTTCCACGACGCCACTGCAGACGGCGGTTGCCGGCGCGGCGCTCGTTAACGGCGGCAAGCTCATCGAGCCAACCTTCCTGCCGCGCAATCGGGAACAGGCGGACGAGGTTGCTGAAGTGGTTGTCAAGAAGTCGACCAGCGACGACGTGCGTTATCTCTTCAAGCTGAACGGCATCAAGGGCTCCGGCCGCAATGCTGACGTCCCCGGCTTCAACGTCGGCGGCAAGACTGGCACGGCTGACAAGGTGGTCAATGGCCGCTATGCGACGAACCTCAACTTCAATGCGTTCCTCGCCGCATTTCCGATCGAGGATCCGAAGTATGTCGTGCTGACGTTCTGCGATGAACCGCACAATGGCGAGAAGGGTCAGAACATCGCCGCGTATACTGCTGCACCGATGGTGAAGAACATCATTGCCCGCGCAGCGCCAATTCTCGGTGTGGAACCCAAGTTCGGTGACGACGGATCGGCCATGTTGGTGTCTTATTGAGTCTGAATGAATGTCGGAGCCGATTCGCCACGGGGGCGCGGCGGCTTGAAAGAGAAAAGTACATTCGATGAACTTGCGAGACATCGCCGGAGATGCATTTCCGGAACTTGAAAATCAATTAGCCGGGTCTGTCGGGGCGCTGGCGGTTTTGGGCATCTCGTCCGACAGCCGCAAGATCGAACGCGGAATGGTGTTTGTAGCTGTCGCCGGGACGAAGGCAGATGGAGCAGGTTTTATCGCCGATGCGGCGACGCGCGGTGCTGTCGTGGCCATTGCCTCCCATGGCATTGATGCTTCCATACCTGTTCTCGTCGTGAACGATCCGCGCCGCTTCCTCTCGATCGCGGCCTCTCACTTCTATGGCAAGCAGCCGGAAACGATGGTTGCCGTGACCGGTACTGCAGGCAAGACGTCGGTTGCCTCCTTTACGCGGCAGATCTGGGCTTATGCCGGCCATCCGGCGGCGATGATCGGTACGACTGGTGTCGTCTCTCCGACACGCAATGAATATGGCTCGCTGACGACGCCCGATCCAGTTTCGCTTCACAAATTACTGGCTGAGCTCTCCGGGGAGGGCGTTACACATGCCTCGATGGAAGCCTCCAGCCATGGCCTCGATCAGGGCCGTCTGGATGGCGTCAGGCTCACTGCCGCTGCCTTTACCAATCTAGGCCGCGATCACATGGACTATCATCCGACGATCGAAAGCTACATGGCCGCGAAGATGCGGCTTTTCGATACGCTGCTGCCAAAGGGCGCACCGGCGGTGATCTTCGCTGACGATGCGTGGTCGGAGCAAGCCGTCAAAGCGGCGCGCGACTCGGGTCATGACGTCCGCACCGTTGGTCGCAAGGGTGACTACCTGACGCTGAAGCGCGTCGAGCATTTCCGCCACAAGCAGGTGGCTGAAATCCATGCCGAGGACGAAATCTTCGAGGTCGACATTCCGCTTGCGGGCGACTTCCAGGTGGCCAATGCGCTCGTCGCGGCAGGTCTCGCCATGTCGACGGGTGTGCCGGCGAAGGTTGCCATGGCGGCCCTCGAAAAGCTGCAGGGCGCATCGGGTCGACTGGAGCTGGTGGGCCACACCAGGGACGGCGCGCTTGCTTATGTTGACTACGCACACAAGCCAGACGCGCTTGCCAACGTCCTGGAATCCGTTCGTCCGTTTACTACGGGCCGCGTCATCGTCGTGTTTGGCTGCGGTGGCGACCGCGATCGCGGCAAGCGCCCGATCATGGGCGAAATCGCCTGCCGTCTGGCCGATGTGGTGATTGTCACGGACGACAATCCGCGCTCCGAAGAGCCGTCGAGCATCCGTGCCGAGATCATGGCGGCCGCTGGCTGCGCAACCGAAATCGGCGACCGCGCCGAGGCGATCCGAACGGCGGTCGGGATGCTGACATCCGGCGACACGCTGATCGTCGCCGGCAAGGGGCACGAGGAAGGGCAGACGATAGGGGGCGTCACCCTGCCGTTTTCGGATCACGCCGAATTGCGTAAGGCTTTGGAGGAGCTGAAACCGTGAACTGGCTTTGGACGACGGAAGACATGATTGCCGCCATGGCAGGGCGGCCGTTCGGCACTTTGCCTGAGGGCATTACCGGGATTTCCATCGACAGCCGCTCCATTGCGCCCGGCGAAGCCTTCTTCGCCATCAAGGGCGACCGCGTCGATGGCCACGACTTCGCGTCGATGGCGATGGCAAACGGAGCCGCTCTTCTCGTCGTCAGCGAAGCGCGCCTGCCAGCCATGGGGCGGCTCACCGTCCCAGTGATCGTTGTCGAAGATGTGTTGGCGGCACTCGGAAAGCTCGGACAGGCTGCTCGCGCCCGTTCGCGCGCCCAGATCATTGCCGTCACCGGTTCGGTCGGCAAGACGACCACCAAGGAGATGCTGCGCCGGGTCTTGTCTCCATCGGGCAAGGTGCACGCTTCCGTTGCCTCATTCAACAATCACTGGGGCGTACCCCTGACGCTCGCCCGGATGCCGCTCGACACGTATTTTGGTGTCTTCGAAGTGGGCATGAACCATCCGGACGAGATCCGCCCGCTGGTCAAGATGATCAAGCCGCATGTCGCCGTGATCACGACAATCGCGCCGGCACACCTTGGCAACTTCAAGAGCATTCGTGAGATCGCGACGGCCAAGGCCGAGATTTTCGAAGGCGTCGTGTCCGGTGGGCAGGTCGTGCTCAATCGAGACAACGACCAGTTCAACTTTCTGGAGCGGACGGCACAAGCTTGCGGTATCCACCACATCCATTCCTTCGGTCAGCACGCGAAAGCGGATTTCCGCCTGGCAGAGTTTAACGGCTCGGACCAGAGTTCGACGCTCTGGATCACCATCGACGGCGACACGAAGGAAGTGGCAATCGGTGCGCCGGGCCGGCACATCGCGGAGAATGCGCTGGCTGCCCTCGGGGTCGTGAAGATAGTCGGTGCGGACATGCAGCAGGCGATCGGCGCCCTCGCGACGCTCCAGCCCGAGAAGGGCAGGGGCCGCCGTCATCGGCTGATGATCGACCACGGCGCCTTCACGGTCATCGACGAGAGCTACAACGCCAATCCCGCCTCTATGAGGGCGGCAATCGCCGTGCTTGCGAGCGCGGTGCCGACGGGGGCGGGGCGGCGCATCGCCGTACTCGGCGACATGCTGGAGATGGGCGACTACGCGGAAAGGGTCCATTCGGATCTGGCGGGGCCGTTGCTTGCTGCCGGCATTGAGCATGTCTGGCTGGCCGGTCGTGAAATGGCTGCGCTGAAGGAATCGCTCCCGGAGAGCGTCCAGGTCGTTCACTACGAGACGACAGAAGAACTAAGCGAATACGTACTGAACTCCGTCGTGGCTGGCGACGTGCTGATGGTAAAATCGTCACTGGGCATAGGTTTCGGAAAGATCGTCGCCGCGCTTCTTGACAAGTTCCCGCCATTTGCCGACACGCAACGCGATTTTTGAGCGGGTAAACAAGGGGCCCTGAATGCTGATTTGGCTTGTCGAACTGTCGGAACACCTGAAATTCTTGAATCTGTTCAGGTACATTACCTTCCGCACGGGCGCCTCCCTGTTTACGTCCGCCTTCATTGTCTTCCTCTTTGGTCCGACGATCATCAACTCGCTGCGCATCCGCCAAGGCAAGGGGCAGCCGATCCGCGCCGACGGTCCGCAGACACACTTCAAGAAGGCAGGTACGCCGACCATGGGCGGCCTGATGATCCTCGCGGGTATCGTCGGGTCGTCGCTGCTATGGGCTGATCTTTCCAACGTCTACGTGGTTGCCACGCTGCTCGTCACCCTCGGTTTCGGCGCGATCGGCTTCTATGACGACTACCTGAAGGTCACCAAGCAAAGCCACAAGGGCTTCTCCGGCAAGGCGCGACTCGGCATCGAGTTCGTGATCGCAGGCATTGCCGTTTACTTCATGATGCGAACGGCGCTTGCATCCGGAACCGCGGGTTCGACCTTCGGCTCATCGATCGCGTTCCCGTTCTTCAAGGACTTCATGATCAACCTCGGCATCATGTTCGTCCTCTTCGGCGGCTTCGTGATCGTCGGTGCCGGCAATGCCGTGAACCTGACCGATGGTCTCGATGGGCTCGCCATCGTGCCGGTGATGATTGCCGCAGCATCCTTCGGGGTGATTGCGTATCTCGCGGGTAACGCCGTCTTTGCAAACTATCTGCAGATCAACTTCGTACCGGGCACCGGCGAGCTCTCGGTGGTGCTTGGGGCCGTCATCGGCGCCGGCCTCGGATTCCTCTGGTTCAACGCGCCGCCCGCCGCAATCTTCATGGGCGACACCGGCTCGCTGGCGCTTGGCGGCACGATCGGCACGGTTGCCGTCGCTACCAAGCATGAGATCGTCATGGCGATCATCGGTGGCCTGTTCGTGATGGAAACGCTCTCGGTCATCATCCAGGTTGGCTACTTCAAAATGACCGGCCGGCGCGTCTTCCTGATGGCGCCGATCCATCACCATTTCGAGAAGAAGGGCTGGACGGAAAGCCAGGTGGTGATCCGGTTCTGGATCATCGCGGTCGGTCTTGCCCTGCTTGGTCTCTCCACCCTGAAGCTGCGGTGAGGCGGCGATGATTCCCGTTACGACGCTATCAGGAAAGAAGGTCGCGCTATTCGGGCTCGGCGGTTCCGGTTTTGCCACGGCGCGCGCGCTGAAACTGGGCGGCGCCGAGGTGACCGCGTGGGATGATAATCCGGATAGCGTTACCAAAGCCGCCGCCGAGGGCATCCATACCGCCGATCTGCGCACCATCGACTGGAGCGCGCAGTCGCTTTTCGTGCTCTCACCGGGTGTGCCGCTGACGCATCCCAAGCCGCACTGGACCGTTGATCTTGCGCGTGCCGCCGGCGTCGATGTCGTCGGCGACGTCCAGCTCTTCGTGCGCGAGCGCCGGGCTCATGCGCCCGATTGCCCGTTCATTGCCATTACCGGTACCAACGGCAAGTCGACGACGACAGCGCTGATCGCGCATATCCTGAAGTCGAGCGGCCGCGATACGCAACTCGGCGGCAATATCGGGACGGCGGTGCTGACGCTCGACCCGCCGAAGGATGGACGTTTTTACGTCGTCGAATGCTCGTCCTACCAGATCGACCTCGCGCCGACGGTCAATCCGTCCGCCGGCATCCTGCTCAACCTGACGCCGGATCATCTCGATCGTCATGGCACGATGCAGCACTATGCCGACATCAAGGAGCGGCTGGTTGCCGGCAGTGACGTCGCCGTCATCGGCGTGGACGACAGCCACTGCCAGATGATCGCGGATCGTATCGAGCGGGCCGGCGGCAAGGTCATGCGCATTTCCCGCCGTCATGCACTTCCCTACGGCATCTACGCGGATGGAACGAAGCTCATCCAGGCCTCGGGAGGCGCAACAAAGTCGATTGCCGATCTCGACGGGATCCAGACGCTGCGCGGCAGCCACAACGCACAGAATGCCGCAGCGGCGCTTGCCGCATGCCTGGCCGTCGGCGTCTCCGAAGAAGAGATACGCGCCGGGCTCGCATCCTTTCCCGGCCTCAAGCACCGGATGCAGCCGGTCGGGCGTCGCGGCAACGTCGTCTTCGTCAACGACTCGAAGGCCACCAACGCCGATGCCGCGGCTCCGGCGTTGTCGAGCTACGACCGCATTTACTGGATCGCCGGCGGCTTGCCGAAAGCCGGAGGCATTACCTCACTGACGGGGTTCTTCCCGCGGATCGCCAAGGCCTATCTGATCGGCGAAGCCGCGGCCGAGTTTGCCGCGACACTCGGCGAGGCCGTGCCCTATGAGATTTCGGGGACGTTGGAGCGCGCCGTCGCTCATGCAGCTGCCGATGCCGAAAAGGACGAAAGCGGTCCTCTGGCCGTGCTGTTATCCCCGGCTTGCGCAAGCTTCGACCAATATAAGAACTTCGAAGTCCGGGGCGATGCATTTGTCAGCCATGTGGCAGCGCTCGACGGAATCACCATGCTGATCGATTCGGCAACAGGAGATAAATAACATGGTAAGCCGCGCGGAACGTGGGCCTCTGGCCGATTGGTTTTGGACCATCGACCGCTTCTTCCTGGCGATGTTCATCTTCCTGATGGGCATCGGCTTCATGCTGTCTTTCGCCGCGTCGCCCGCCGTCGCCGAGCGCATCGGGCTGGAGCCGTTCCACTTCGTCAAGCGCCATGCCGCTTTCATGATCCCGTCGCTCGCGGTGATGGTTGGCCTCTCCTTTCTGACGCCCCGCCAGGTGCGGCGAACGGCGATCATCCTGTTGATCGTCGCCCTTGGCATGATGTTGCTGGCGTTGTTTTTCGGTGTCGAGGTCAAAGGCTCCCGCCGCTGGGTCACGCTTGCCGGCATCTCTATCCAGCCCTCCGAATTCATGAAGCCGGCCTTTGTCGTCGTCTGTGCCTGGCTCTTTGCCGAGCATGCAAGGCAGCCGGAGATTCCGGGTAACCTGTTTGCCATCATACTTTTCGGCATTGTCGCTGCACTTCTGGTCGCGCAGCCCGACCTTGGGCAAACGATCCTGACGACGGCGGTGTGGGGCGGCATGTTCTTCATGGCCGGCATGCCGTGGATCTGGATCATCCTGCTCGGCGCAGGCGGTGTCGGCGGCCTTGTCAGCGCCTATTACATCTTCCCGCACGTGGCGCTGCGCATCGACAAGTTCCTGACCGGCGAAGGTGATACTTTTCAGATCGACACGGCACGCGAAGCCATCATTCGTGGCGATTGGTTCGGCCAGGGACCTGGCGAGGGCATCGTCAAGCGGATCATCCCCGACGCGCATACCGACTTCATCTTCTCGGTCGCGGCCGAAGAGTTCGGCATCGTCTTCTGCATGGCGCTCGTTGCGCTGTTTTCCGTCCTCGTGCTGCGCGGTCTCTCGCATGCCTACAAGGAGCGGAACGACTTCAACCGCTTTGCCGTCGCTGGCCTCGTGCTGCAGATCGGCATACAGTCGATCATCAACGTAGGCGTCAATCTCGAACTGCTACCGGCGAAAGGCATGACCCTGCCGCTGATTTCCTACGGCGGTTCGTCCATGGTCGCCATCTGCGTTACCGCGGGGTTCATTCTCGCGCTGACGCGTCACAGGCCGGAAAAACGTGCGCAGGATCGGAGCCTCTTCCGCGTCGCGCACGGAATGCCGGCGGAGTAATTGCTTATGAGTAAAGGCATTGTCCTGCTTGCCGCCGGGGGAACCGGCGGTCATGTGTTTCCTGCGGAGGCTCTGGCCTACAAGCTGAAGGAGCGCGGCTATTCCGTGCACCTGGTCACCGATAGCCGTGCCGAGCGTTATGCCGGCAAATTCCCGGCCGATGAGATTCATGTCGTGCCGTCGTCGACGATAGGCTCCAAGAATCCGGTCGCTGTCGCGCGCTCGCTGTGGACGCTGTGGACCGGAATGCGGGCTGCCAAGAAGCTTATCGCGCGTCTCAAGCCTGTGGTGGTCGTTGGCTTCGGCGGGTATCCCACCGTACCGCCGCTGCTCGCTGCAACGCGCCTCGGCGTGCCTGCGATGATCCACGAGCAGAACGCCGTGATGGGCCGCGCCAACAAGGCGCTGGCTAGCCGTATGCAGGCGATTGCAGGCGGGTTCCTGCCCGAAGGCGACGGCCAGTTTCCGAGCAAGACGGTGACAACGGGCAATCCGGTGCGACCGGCCATCATCGAGGCGGCGAAAGTGCCGTATTCTCCGTCCAATCCCGGTGAGCCTTTCAATCTCGTCGTCTTTGGCGGCAGCCAGGGCGCGCAGTATTTCTCCAAGGCGATGCCGACAGCCATCAGCTTGCTCGAGGACGGGCTTCGCGATCGCCTGCGCATCACCCAGCAAGTGCGTCCGGAAGATATGGGCATGTTGAGCGCTTGCGTCGCTCAATTGAAGATGGCTGCTGATACGGCGCCGTTCTTCAGCGACATGGCCGAACGACTTGCCGCGGCACATCTCGTCATCTGCCGTTCCGGTGCATCCACGGTTTCGGAGATTTCCGTGATCGGGCGGCCGGCAGTGCTTGTGCCTTACCCACATGCTTTGGACCACGATCAGGCGGCGAACGCGGCAGCGCTTGCGGCGACCGGCGGAGCCAAGGTCATTCCGCAGGCCGAGCTTTCGCCGGAGAAGATCGCTTCGATACTCACCCATGCGATGAACGATCCGGAAAAGCTCGCCCGGATGGCCGCTGCAGCCAGGCAAGCGGGTAAACCCGACGCTGCGAACTTGCTTGCCGACATGGTAGAGGCTATTGCGGCACGACGTACAATTGCAGAGTTCAAGGGGAAACGCGCATGAAAATGCCGAAGGCCATCGGCCTCGTTCATTTCATCGGCATCGGCGGCATCGGCATGAGCGGCATTGCCGAGGTGCTCCACAATCTCGGTCACCGCGTGCAGGGATCGGATCAGGCCGACAGCGCCAACGTGCAACGCTTGCGTGACAAGGGCATCGAAGTCTTCGTCGGCCACAAGGCAGAAAACCTCGGTGACGCCGAAGTGGTGGTCGTCTCGACTGCGATCAAGAAGAACAACCCCGAGCTTGTCGCGGCGCGTGAAAAGCTGCTGCCGGTCGTTCGCCGGGCGGAGATGCTTGCCGAATTGATGCGGTTCCGCAATGCGATCGCGATCGGCGGTACGCATGGCAAGACCACAACCACGTCGCTGGTGGCAACGCTGTTGGAGGCAGGCGGTCTCGACCCTACCGTCATCAACGGCGGTATCATCAATGCCTATGGCACCAACGCTCGCATGGGTGAGGGTGAGTGGATGGTGGTGGAGGCCGACGAGTCCGACGGCACGTTCCTGAAGCTTCCCGCCGACGTTGCCGTCATCACTAACATCGACCCCGAGCATCTGGACCACTACGGCAATTTCGATGCGGTTCGCGGCGCATTCCGCCAGTTCGTCGAGAACGTGCCGTTCTACGGCTTCGGCGTGCTGTGCCTCGACCATCCGGAAGTCCAGGCGCTCGTCGGCCGGATCGAGGACCGCAAGATCGTTACCTATGGCGAGAATCCGCAGGCCGACGTTCGTTTCATGAATGTCCGTGTCGAGGGTCCGCGCTCGATCTTCGACGTAGAGATCCGCCGCCGGAGAACCGGGCAGGTGATCAGGCTCGACAATCTCGTGATGCCGATGCCCGGACGGCACAACATATCCAATGCCACCGCCGCGATCGCGGTTGCCAATCGCCTCGGTATGTCCAGCGAGGACATTGCCAAGGGACTGGCCTCCTTCGGCGGCGTCAAGCGCCGCTTCACGCTGACCGGCGAATGGAATGGCGTCCAGATCTTCGACGACTACGGCCACCATCCTGTCGAGATCAAAGCCGTGCTGCGCGCTGCGCGCGAAGCCTGCAAGGGTCGCGTGATCGCAGTTCATCAGCCGCATCGCTATTCGCGGCTATCCAGCCTCTTCGAGGAGTTCGCGTCTTGCTTCAACGATGCGGACAGCATTTTCCTCGCGCCTGTCTATGCGGCGGGTGAGGATCCGATCGAAGGGGTGAATTCCGAGGCACTCGTATCCCGGATCAAATCGGGCGGTCACCGCGATGCCCGCTTCCTGCCTTCCCAAGAGCTTTTGCCTGAAATGGTCGCAGAGATTGCAAAGCCGGGGGATTTTGTGGTTCTGTTGGGGGCTGGGAGTATCACATACTGGGCGGCAGCGTTGCCCAAGCAATTGGAAAGCCTTTCGGGAATATCTGCATGAAACAGGTGAATGGGGAAAAGCTTCTTGCGTCGCTCGGCGACGGTGTAAAGAACATCCGCGGTAGGATCACGCCGGATGCGCCGATGGACCGCGTCACGTGGTTCCACGCTGGCGGTCTGGCCGAGTTGATGTTCCAGCCGCATGATGAGGACGACCTGATTGCTTTCCTCAAGCTTTTGCCGGAGGAAGTCCCGGTCACCGTCGTTGGCGTCGGATCGAACATCCTGGTTCGTGACGGCGGCATTCCCGGCGTGGTGTTGCGGCTTTCGGCAAAGGGCTTCGGCGCCGTCGAGCTTGCGGGCGAGAACCGCATACGCGCTGGTGCGATCTGCCCCGATAAGCATGTCGCAGCCATGGCTATGGACAACGGCATCGGCGGCTTCCATTTCTACTACGGTATTCCCGGCAGCATTGGTGGCGCAGCGCGCATGAACGCCGGCGCCAACGGCGGGGAGACGCGCGAGCGGCTCGTCGAGGTGAATGCGGTTGATCGCAAGGGCAACAAGCTTGTCCTGTCGAACGCGGATATGGGCTATTCCTACCGTCATTCATCGGTGCCGAGCGATCTGATTTTCACCTCGGTGCTCTTCGAAGGGTACAGCGAGGACCGCGCCAAGATCCGGGCCGAGATGGATGCCGTGCGCAGTCATCGTGAAACGGTCCAGCCGATCCGCGAGAAGACCGGCGGCTCGACCTTCAAGAATCCGGACGGCCATTCCGCCTGGAAGCTCATCGACGAAGCGGGATGCCGCGGGCTGGTGATCGGTGGCGCCCAGATGTCGTCGCTTCATTGCAATTTCATGATCAACATGGGGCAGGCGACGGGATATGATCTCGAATATCTCGGCGAACAGGTCCGTCGCGAAGTCTTCGAAAAATCCGGTATCAAGCTCGAGTGGGAAATCAAGCGTCTCGGCGTCTTCATGCCAGGACGTGAGGTTCGTCCTTTCCAAGGCGTAACCAACGAGTAACGTTAGGTGAGGCGTTTGCTGAAGGCGGTGGAGAAAGTTACGCCGCCCCTGTCGTCACTGGCTTCGCCGATCGCTACATCCATCGTGTTGCTTGTCACCCGGACAAGGCAGAAGCCGCCCATGAAGGCGGCTTTTGCTTTGAAAACGTCCAGCTTGCCGACCCGATAGGCCATCGGCGTGTTGTGCTCGTGGCCGTGGAAAATACCGATTACGTTGTAGCCTTCGAGGGTTGCGAGGAGTTCCTGACGTTCCGATTCACCCCACCAGTGGGGCGCACCGCTTCCTCTTAACGTGAATGTCTTCATTTCAGGATTCCAGCGCTCGAGGGAAAACCGGTCCCATCCATAGTGCTGGAAGATGACCACCGGGCGGCCATCGGACGCATAGGTCTCGAGATCGCGTTTCATCCAATCGAGGCTGCTCGCTGAACCTCTTGTGTTGTCCCAGCGTAACGCTGCGCCTGAATCAGATGCAGGCCACCCCAATTCCAGGAGTAGTTGTCCGATGCTTCGTCGTAGTTGTCGACAGGCACCAGCGGCTTGAAGAAGACGCTCGGCTTGTGGTTCATCTGCACGTAATCACGCAGTTCGTCGCGGTACCAATCGATTTGCGGCGGGCGCCCGTCCTGATCGAGATCGTGGTTGCCGAGCCCAACATAGACGGGAAAGTGCACGTGGTCGGCACCGCGTCCTTGCTGGTAGCGTTGAGAAGACTCCAGTAGCTGCGACCCTTCTGCGAACTCCGCAGTCTGGCCGCCGCCATCATCGGTCACATCGCCACACACGGTAATGCCCTGCGGCCTCGCAATCGGCTGACCGGCGAGCAGAAGGCCGCTCGGCTCCCCTGCGATCTCAGTGGGCCATGCCTGGTGGTGAATGCCGTTGAGCGCAAGAATGTGACGGAGCAGGTTTGCGTCGGTCTTGCCTTCACACTGGCAGTTGGGACTTAGCCCGTCTCCGAAGCGGCACGCATGGACGTCGTTGATGACAAGGAAGGTGACATTGATCGGCGGGACGCTGGCCGGCTCGCAATGGACGGCAGTGTCAGCGAGATTCCGGCGCCTACACTTTGTGCCAGCAGTGATCGTCGTGTCAGCATCCCGGCTCTCCCCGTTTTCGAGAATCTAGGGGCAAGGCGTTAGCCGGCAACAATGAAAAGGGCCGCGGCAGTTTCCCGTCGCGGCCCTTCGAACTGGACTGTTTTCGTGATCAGACTTCGTTGCGGCCGGAGGCCAGAATGCAGATCAAGGTGATGACGGCAGAAAGACCGAGATAGTAGCCGACATATTGCATGCCGTAGTTTGCCTGCAGCCAAGTGGCAATGTAGGGCGCCAGCGAAGCGCCGAAGATGCCGGCAAGGTTGAAGGTGATCGACGAGCCGGTATAGCGCACGGCAGTCGGGAAGGGCGCAGCAAGCGCCGTGCCGATCAGACCGTAAGTCATGCCCATCAGCGCCATGGAGACGATCGCGAACACAACAATGCTGCCTTCGCCGCCGGTCATCAGACCGGGCAGGAAGAACGAGAAGATACCGATCAGCAAGGTGGTGAGGATCAGCATCTCGCGGCGGCCGAAGCGCTCGGCGAGTTTGCCTGATATCGGGATGAAGATACCGAAGGCGACGGAACCGACGATCTGGATCTTAAGCGCGTCCGGGAACGGGATCTTCAGGACCTTGACATTGTAAGACAGAAGGTAAGCCGAGCCGATGTAGAACAGCACGAAAGTGGCGAGCGCCACGAAGGTGCCGAGGAACAGGCTGCGCTTGTGCTTGCGGAAGAGTTCGGCAACCGGGACTGCAACGCGCTCCTGCTTGTCAATCGCCTTCTGGAACGCCGGCGTTTCGGTGATCGAGAGACGAACCCAGAGACCGATGGCGATCAGCAGAATCGAAGAGATGAACGGCACGCGCCAGCCCCAACTCAGCAGATCATCTTGCGACATGACCTGCAGCAGCAGCCAGAAGATGCCCGAGGAGAGGAACAGGCCGACCGGCGCGCCGAGCTGCGGGAACATGCCGTACCAGCTGCGCTTGCCTTCCGGTGCATTCTCGGTGGCGAGCAGCACGGCGCCGCCCCATTCACCGCCTAGGCCAAAGCCCTGGCCGAAGCGGCAGAGCGCGAGCAGCAGCGGCGCGAGAACGCCAATCGACTCGTAGGAGGGCAGAAGACCGATCACGACCGTCGAAATGCCCATGGTGAGCAGGGCGGCGACGAGCGTCGTCTTGCGGCCGATCCTGTCGCCGAAATGGCCGAAGACTACTGCGCCCAGTGGACGGGCGAAGAAGGCGATCGAGAAGGTTGCAAAGGAAGCAAGCAGGGCCGTGGTCGGATCACTGTTCGGGAAGAACAGCGTCGGGAAGATCAGCACGGCGGCTGTGGCGTAAACGTAAAAATCGAAGAATTCGATCGTGGTGCCGACAAGGCTCGCGATCAGAACACGCGCCGGCGAGTTGACTTGCGCATTGTTCGATAAAGCGGGCGTCGGCGATACTCTGGATATCGCGTCTGACATTTTCATTCCAATTGGGATTACACCGGTGCCCTTGGGAGGCAGACGGCTCTTAACGCAATTTTAATTCGGCGCAAATGCCCACCGAGTAACAAACGCAAAAAAAATTAGTACGCTTTGCATTTTTCCGACGATTCGGCGCTTCTGGGTGGCCGAACCTCAAAGTTGACGGGCGGAAAAGCCATCGAACTGGTGCGAATTCCTGATGGGATGCTGCACGAAAGCCGCCGTTGTCGTGGGGTTTTCTGAACGTTGCACGGCCTTCCTCCGGAGGGGCGTTCGAGGCAAAAATTAACGAAAGTAAACACTTCATTAACCATAATCAGGCTCTAATACACCTGCGTCACCGAGCGAGATTCGGACGGGAAACAAGCTTGGTGCAAGCGTCGAAATTCACAGTGCAGGTTATTTTTGGGGGTGTTGATGAGTCGCAAGCATGTCGCTGTCCTGATGGGCGGGTTTTCCTCGGAGAGGCCGGTAAGCCTTTCCTCCGGGACGGCGTGCGCAGACGCTCTCGAGGCTGAGGGCTTCCAGGTGACGCGGATTGACGTCGATCGCGATGTGTCTGCCAAGCTTGCTGCCTTGCGGCCCGATGTCGTCTTCAATGCGCTGCACGGCCCCTATGGCGAGGATGGCACGATCCAGGGCGTCCTCGAATATCTTGAGATTCCCTATACGCACTCCGGCGTGCTTGCGTCAGCGCTCGCCATGGACAAGGAGAAGGCCAAGGGCGTTGCAGCTGCTGTCGGCATTCCGGTTGCTCAATCCGAGGTGATCAATCGATTCGCCTTTCCGGCGGAGCACCCGATGAAACCTCCCTACGTCGTGAAGCCTGTGCGCGAGGGTTCCAGCTTCGGCGTAGTGATCGTTCAGGAAGATCAATCCCATCCTCCGCAAATCATCAGCTCTCCGGAATGGCGCTATGGCGAGCAGGTTCTTGTCGAGCGCTACATCTACGGTCGAGAGCTGACCTGCGGTGTGATGGGCGATCAAGTGCTCGGCGTCACCGAAATCGTGCCGGTCGGGCATGGCTTCTACGACTACGATGCCAAGTACGTGGCAGGTGGATCGAAACACGTCATTCCGGCGGAAATTTCACCGAATATTTACCAAAAAATACAATCATTGGCGTTAAGGGCGCATCAAGCAATTGGTTGCCGTGGCGTGAGTCGCTCCGACTTTCGTTACGACGATCGCTTCTCCGAAGATGGTGAAATCATCTGGCTGGAAATCAATACTCAGCCAGGCATGACTCCAACCTCCCTGGTGCCCGAAATGGCCGGTCATGCCGGCTACACGTTTGGTGAATTTCTCCGTTGGATGGTGGAGGACGCTTCTTGTTCTCGGTGACGGTCAAAAGAATAGGGCGCCCAAGTCATCAGGCGGAGCTCTCGTTTCCCGAGGGTGATGGTCGGTTGGTTCTGCCGCGCCCGCTGCGTCGCGTTGTGCGCTTTCTTGTCAGCCTCGGGAGTGGCCGCATCCATATTCCGGCTCACGTTGGGACGGTATCCGCCTTGGCATTCTTTGCGGCGACGGGTCTCTACGGCATGTCGCTCGGTGGTCACACCGAAGCGGTTGCGCAGGCGACGACGACGGCTGCAGGCTTTGCGATTGATGACGTGAAGGTGTCCGGCAATTCCGAGACCTCCGAAATCGAGATCCTGCAGTTGTTGGGGCTGGACGGTACGACCTCGCTCGTGGCGCTCGATGTCGATGCCGCGCGTCAGAAGATCGCGAAACTTCCCTGGGTCGAGAATGTCGAAGTTCGCAAGGTCTATCCGAAGACGATCGAGGTAAAGCTCACGGAGCGACAGGCTTACGCCATCTGGCAGCATGGTCAGGAACTCTCTCTCGTGGAGAAGGGTGGCTCGGTCATCGCTCCGCTTCGTGACAATAAGTTTTCGCAGTTGCCGCTGGTGGTTGGTCGCGGTGCTGAAGTTGCCGCAACCTCGCTCGAAACCGAATTTGCGAAGTGGCCGGAGATCAGGGCGCGGGTAAAGGCCTACGTCTGGGTGTCGGGTCGCCGCTGGGATCTGCACATGGACAACGGCGTTGCGGTGAAGTTGCCGGAAGACGATGTCGATCTGGCTCTGGCGCGGCTGTCGAAGTTCATGAAGGAGCAGGACCTTCTGGAGCGCGACATCGCTGCGGTCGATCTCAGGCTCACCGACCGCACGGCAATTCAGTTGACGCCGGAAGCCATGGCGCGCCGGCAACTTGTGCTTGATCAGCGGACCAAGGATTTGAAGAAGGCGGGGCAAAATATATGAGCTTGTTCGGTTCGTCCCATTTCGGATTGCCGCGCCTGAAGCCGCTTTCGTCGAAGCGGTCCCACGTCGTTTCGGTGCTCGACATCGGATCGACGAAGGTCGTCTGCATGATCGGCCGCCTGACGCCTCGCGAGGAAAGCCAGGTGCTGCCCGGCCGCACGCACAACATTGAAATCATTGGGATTGGCCACCAGCGTTCGCGCGGCATCAAGACCGGCGCGATTTCCGACCTCGATGCGCTGGAAAGCGTGATTCGCCTTGCTGTCGATGCCGCCGAGCGCATGGCCGGCCTGACGGTCGAAAGCCTGATCGTTAACGTCACGGCCGGTCGTCTGACGAGCGATATCTACACCGCAACCATCGATCTCGGTGGCCAGGAAGTCGAACTGAACGACCTCAAGAAGGTTCTGTCGGCAGCCTGCCAGCAGTCGCTGCGCCAGGATCGTGCCGTGCTGCATTCACTGGCAACCGGCTTCTCGCTCGACGGCGAACGCGGTATCCGAGATCCCTTGTCGATGTACGGTGACGTTCTCGGCGTCGACATGCACGTCGTCACCGCTGAGCGTACCGCGCTTAAAAATCTCGAGCTCAGCGTCAATCGCGCTCACCTCTCGGTTGAGGGAATCGTTGCGACGCCGTATGCTTCCGGTCTGGCAGCTCTCGTCGACGATGAAGTCGAGCTGGGCTGCGCGGCGATCGATATGGGGGGCGGAACGACGACGATTTCGGTCTTTGCAGAAGGTAAGCTGGTGCACACGGATGCCGTCAGCCTCGGCGGCCATCACGTCACTACGGACCTCGCCCGCGGCCTTTCGACCCGAATCGAAGACGCCGAGCGCCTCAAGGTCGTTCATGCTTCCGCAATGCCGAACTCCTCGGACGAGCGCGAGTTGATCTCGATCCCGCCGATCGGCGAAGACGAACGCGACCTGCCGACGCAAGTGCCGCGCGCTTTGGTATCGCGCATTGTCAGCGCCCGTATCGAGGAAACCATGGAATTGATCCGCGACCGCATCCAGCGCTCGGGCTTCAGCCCGATCGTCGGCAAGCGCGTCGTGCTGACGGGTGGTGCGAGCCAGCTGACCGGCCTTGCCGAAGTTGCGCGTCGCATTCTTGCCCGCAACGTCAGAATCGGTCGTCCGATGGGCGTCTCGGGCCTGCCGACTGCAGCGAAGGGCCCAGCCTTTTCGACGGCCGTCGGTCTGATGATCTATCCGCAGGTCGCGGACCAGGAAACACATGCGTCACAGAGCGGTCTGCTCATGTCGCTTGGGGGAAATACCAGCCGCTTTGCCCGCATGGGGCAGTGGTTGAAAGAGAGCTTCTGACAATTGAGTGAATTGGCCGGCGTGGCGATGCGGCCATAAAGAGAAGGAACGGTAACATGACTATCAAGCTGCAAAAGCCGGATATCACTGAGCTTAAGCCGCGTATCACCGTGTTCGGTGTTGGCGGCGGCGGCGGCAACGCTGTCAACAACATGATCTCCGCTGGCCTCCAGGGCGTCGACTTCGTCGTTGCCAACACGGATGCCCAGGCCCTGACGATGACCAAGGCGGAGCGCATCATCCAGCTCGGCGCCAACGTCACTGAAGGTCTCGGTGCTGGTTCGCAGCCGGAAGTCGGCCGTGCCGCAGCCGAAGAGTGCATCGATGAAATCATCGATCACCTGAACGGTACGCACATGTGCTTCGTCACCGCCGGCATGGGCGGCGGCACCGGCACCGGCGCTGCTCCTGTTGTCGCTCAGGCGGCTCGAAACAAGGGCATCCTCACGGTCGGCGTCGTTACCAAGCCTTTCCACTTCGAGGGCGGTCGCCGCATGCGTCTGGCCGAAGCCGGAATCGAAGAGCTGCAGAAGTCGGTCGACACGCTGATCGTCATTCCGAACCAGAACCTCTTCCGCATTGCCAACGACAAGACGACCTTTGCCGACGCTTTCGCGATGGCTGACCAGGTACTCTACTCCGGCGTTGCCTGCATCACCGACCTGATGGTGAAGGAAGGTCTCATCAACCTCGACTTCGCCGACGTCCGTTCGGTCATGCGCGAAATGGGCCGCGCGATGATGGGCACCGGCGAAGCATCCGGCCAGGGCCGCGCGATGCAGGCTGCCGAAGCTGCAATCGCCAACCCACTGCTCGACGAAACGTCGATGAAGGGCGCACAGGGCCTGCTGATCTCGATCACCGGCGGTCGCGACCTGACCCTCTTCGAAGTCGACGAAGCTGCGACCCGCATCCGCGAGGAAGTCGATCCGGACGCGAACATCATCCTCGGCGCGACGTTCGACGAGTCGCTCGAAGGCATCATCCGCGTTTCCGTTGTTGCTACCGGTATCGATCGTGCGATCAATGCCGCGGCAGGAAAGACCTTCCAGCCGGCAGCGAAGCCGATCGTGCGTCCTTCCGCGGCCGTTGCTCCGGCTCCGGCCGCTGTTCAGCCTGCACCTGTCATGCAGCAGGCACCCAAGCCCGTCGACTCGGTTGCACAGGCAATCCGCACGGCCGAGGCCGAGATGGAACGCGAGCTCGAGATCCACGCTCCGCGTGCTGCAGCTCCGGTGCAGCAGCCGGCAATGCAGGAGACCTTCCGCCCACAGAGCAAGATCTTCGCTGCTCCGGAAGCCGCTCCCGTCATTCGCCCCGCCCCGGTTCAGCAGGCTCCCGTTCACGCGCCTGTTATCAGCCAGCCGGCTCCGCAGCCGGTCATGAGCCAGCCGGCTCCGGTCATGCAGCAGCCGATGGCCGCCCAGCAGGCCGTTCGCATGCCGAAGGTGGAAGACTTTCCGCCGGTCGTGCAGGCCGAGATCGACCGTCGCTCGCAGCCGGCCGCTCCGTCTCACGCCCACGAAGAGCGTGGCCCGATGGGGCTCCTGAAGCGGATCACCAACTCACTTGGTCGCCGCGAAGAGGAAGTTGCGCCAGAGATGACCTCGGCTCCGGCTGCGGCATCGCAGCAGCGCCGACCGCTTTCTCCGGAAGCCAGCCTCTATGCGCCGCGTCGCGGAAATCTCGACGATCAGGGCCGAAGCGTTCCGCAAGCTCGCATGATGCAGGAAGACGATCAGCTTGAAATTCCTGCGTTCCTGCGCCGCCAGTCGAACTGAGGCAAGGGTCAGAATCGCCACAAGGATGCCCGGGAGTACGCTTCCGGGCATTGCCGTTTCAAAGCTCTGAATTCGACACGAATTGCGTTGTTATTTCAAAGGCATGCTTTCGTAACAATGCGAAAGAAACAGTGATTTGGATTGGAACCCGGGCGCACGTATGTATGTGCTCAAGGAACCGTCTTCTTGCGCTTTATCGCGAGGCTCTGACGGAGTGAAATGACCCCTGGCGGATGGTTCGGCATGTTAGCCGATGCGGATCACCAGGGATAATAAAGGCAAAAATTTATGGTTATTGGCATGTTGGGTTTTCAGACGACAGTATCGCGCCCGATTACGCTCTCGGGCATCGGCGTTCATTCCGGTGCTGACGTTTCGATTACCTTCAACCCGGCAGAAGCTGACACAGGCGTTGTCTTCAATCGCATGCACGACAACGGCGAGGTTTCCGAATATCGTGCCGTGTCTTCTCAGGTCGGCAATACAGATCTCTGCACCGTTCTTGGTTTCTCGCCGGCGCGATCGGTCGCGACGATCGAGCATGTCATGGCCGCTGTCTACGCGCTTGGTCTCGACAACGTCCTGATCGAAGTTCACGGTTCCGAAATGCCCATCATGGATGGCAGCTCGATGCCCTTTATCGAGGCGATCGAACAGGTTGGCCTGGTATCGCTTGGCGTCAAGCGTCGCTACATCCGCGTCACCAAGCCGGTTCGCATCGAGCATGGTGGTTCGTGGAGCGAGTTCCGTCCCTATGACGGCATGCGCTTTGAGGTTGAGATCGATTTCGACTGCCCGCTGATCGGCCGACAGAAGTGGGAAGGCGACATGACGGCTGCGACGTTCAAGTCCGAGCTGTCGCGTGCCCGTACCTTCGGCTTCATGCGCGATGTCGAGCGTCTTTGGGCCTCCGGCCACGCGCTTGGTTCGTCGCTTGAGAATTCGGTCGTCATATCGGACGACAACACCGTTATCAACGTCGAAGGCCTGCGCTACGCCAAGGACGAGTTCGTGCGCCACAAGGCACTCGATGCGGTTGGCGACCTGGCGCTCGCCGGTGCTCCTTTCATCGGCTGCTATCGGTCCTACCGCGGCGGTCACAAGATGAATGCTAATGCTCTCAAGGCGTTGCTCAGCGACCCGACCGCCTATGAAGTGGTCGAGACCTCTGCGCCGCGCCAGCGTGTTGCGGCTCGGGATTTCATCCGGGTCAACGCGCCGGAATTTGCTCCCTGGTCGGCATGACCTCCATCACATTTATTAGGCCAGGGCCGCCTCCTTCGGGAGGCGGTTTCTTTATGGGGAGCAGGCTGACGATGATTCCCCGATAGATGTGCTGCCGCAGATGCTTAGTAGCACCAGATGCAGCATTCGCAGTGTAAAACCGGCGTTTATCGCCTGCATCGCCACAAAAATGCGTTAATGCATCATCATTGCGTTGCTCTGGCTCCACATTTGTGGCTAGAAACGCCAACAAGGCGTGGCTGCCGTTGAGGGATGGCGGCGTTGGGATATTCCGATGGGTTATGCAGGGTCTGATAGTATGATGAAGACAGCGCGCGCTTTGTTCGCATCGCTCTTGGTGCTGAGCGCAGGTGCCTTAATTTCCGGATGCCAGTCGGACCCCGATATCGATATCACCAAGCTCGGCCTCGAGAACGATCCGCCGGATGTCCTCTATACCCAAGGCCTCGCCAACATGAAGGCCGGCAACATGGCCGAGGCGGCGCGCAAGTTCGACGCAATCGACCGCGAAAACCCGTTCTCAGAATGGGCGCGAAAGGCGCTCGTGATGAGCACCTTCGTCAAGTATCGCCAGGGCCGTCTGGACGACGCTCTCGCTTCGGGCAACCGCTATATGGCGCAGTATCCGAAGTCGAAGGACGCTCCCTACGTGCAGTATCTGATCGGTCTGACCTATTCGAAGCAGATCGTGGACGTCACGCAGGACCAGCGCGCGGCCGCCAAGACCGTCGAGGCCATGCAGGCCGTCATCGACAACTACCCGGATTCGGAATACGTCGACGACGCGCAGGCGAAAATCCGCTTCGCACGCGACCAGATGGCAGGCAAGGAAATGCAGGTCGGCCGTTACTACATGGAGCGCAAGGAATACCTGGCGGCGATCTCACGTTTCCGCACGGTTGTCGAGAAATATCCGAATACCAACCAGATCGAAGAAGCGCTTGCGCGCCTTGTCGAAGCCTATTACGCAATGGGCATCGTCGAGGAAGCACAGACGGCAGCCGCGGTTCTCGGCCACAACTATCCTGACAGTCAGTGGTATGCGGACTCCTTCAAGCTGCTGAAGAGTGGTGGCACCGAGCCGCGTGAAAACCCCGGTTCGTGGATTGCTGCCGCGGGCAAGAAACTCCTGCTCGGTACCTGAGGCCAATGCTGATCCAGCTTTCGATCCGCGATATCGTCCTGATCGAGCGGCTGGATCTCGCCTTCGAGACCGGCCTCTCGGTGCTGACCGGGGAGACCGGCGCTGGCAAATCCATCCTGCTCGATAGCCTGTCGCTCGCGCTTGGCGGGCGCGGAGACGGCGGTCTTGTTCGCCATGGCGAGGACAAGGGGCAGGTTACGGCTGTGTTCGACGTCGGTCCGGACCACAGCGCCCGCAAGCTGCTGCGCGAAAACGGCATCGATGATGACGGCGATGTTATCTTCCGCCGTGTCCAGAACGCTGATGGCCGTACCAAGGCTTACGTCAACGACCAGCCGCTTAGCGTTCAGCTCATGCGCCAGGTCGGGCAGATGCTGGTCGAGATTCATGGCCAGCACGACGATCGCGCCTTGGTCGATGCGCATGCGCACCGGATCCTGCTCGACGCTTTCGCAGGCGTGAACGAAGATGCTGCCGGAGTCTCCAATCTGTACCGCATCTGGCGCGATACCGAGCGGACGCTCAAGAAGCAGCGCGAAAAGGTGGCGAACGCTGCTCGTGAGGCCGACTACCTCCGCGCTTCCGTGGAGGAGCTCGAGAAGCTTTCACCGCAAGACGGAGAAGAGGACGAGCTCGCCGATCGTCGCCAGAAGATGATGAAGGCCGAGCGGATCGCCGGCGATATCGCCGAGGCTTCCGAATTCCTCAACGGCAATGCTTCCCCCGTGCCACATATCGCCTCGCTGGTGCGCAGGCTGGAGCGCAAGAGCCACGAGGCGCCGGGCTTGCTGGAAGATACGGTGGCGCTTCTGGATGCCGCTCTGGACCAGCTCTCCAATGCGCAGATGGAAGTCGAGGCTGCGCTGAGGAAGACGGAATACGATCCGAAGGAGCTGGAGCGTGTAGAGGAACGCCTGTTTGCCTTGCGCGCTGCCTCCCGCAAATACTCCGTTCCGGTGACCGAACTGCCGGCGTTGGCGGTCCGCATGATCAGCGATCTTGCCGACGTCGATGCCGGCGAGGAAAAGCTTGCCAAGCTTGAAGCCGAGGTCGGTGTTGCCAAGGCAAACTACGACGCAGCGGCGCGCAGCCTTTCCGATAAGCGTCATCATGCCGGAGACGCCTTGGCTGCTGCCGTCATGGCGGAACTGCCGGCGCTGAAGCTCGAGCGCGCAAGCTTCATGGTAGAGATCACCACCAATCCTGATGACGCGACCTCGGAGGGGATCGACGTGGTGGAGTTCCACGTTCAGACCAACCCGGGCACACGTCCTGGTTCGATCATGAAGGTGGCATCCGGCGGCGAGCTTTCGCGCTTCCTGCTCGCCCTGAAGGTCGCGCTTGCCGATCGCGGTTCTGCGCCGACGCTCGTCTTCGACGAAATCGATACCGGCGTCGGTGGGGCGGTTGCGGATGCGATCGGTCAGCGGCTGAAGCGGCTCTCCGACCGCGTGCAGGTGCTGTCGGTCACACATGCGCCGCAGGTCGCCGCGCGTGCGGCGACGCACCTGCTGATTTCGAAAGGACCGGCCGCCGAAGGCTCGGAGAAGATCGCGACTCACGTCGCGACGATGGCGCCTGGCGACCGGACGGAAGAAATCGCACGCATGCTGGCGGGTGCGTCGGTGACGGAAGAGGCGAGGGCGGCGGCGGCCCGGCTGCTGGCCGGGAACGGCTGATTTCCTAATCGCCGAATTGGGGAGAGGGCGAACGAGGACCTCTCGCTCTCTTTCAATCCATTCATTTTGCTCTAAAACCGACTCCAGATTCCGTGGAGCGAGAGCCGTATGTCGACCGAAGCCATAGCCGTTGATGCCCTGACGATCGAAGATGCCGCCGCCGAGCTTGAGTGGCTCGCCAAGGAGATCGCCCGCAACGACGAGCTTTATCACGGCGAGGATCGCCCGGCGATTTCCGATGCCGAGTATGATGCACTGAAGCGTCGCAACGACGCGATCGAGGCGCGCTTTCCGGAACTCATTCGCGAGGACAGTCCGTCGCGGCGTGTCGGTATCGCGCCTTCGGTAACGTTCGCGCCCGTTGTGCATGCACGGCCGATGCTATCGCTCGACAACACGTTCTCGCAGGAGGACGTGCAGGACTTCGTGGCGAGCGTCTATCGCTTCCTCGGCCGTCTGCCGGACCAGTCGATTGCCTTTACCGCGGAGCCGAAGATCGACGGCCTCTCTATGTCGATTCGCTATGAGAACGGCAGGATGGTGAGCGCTGCAACGCGCGGCGACGGCACGACCGGCGAAAACGTCACGGCCAACATCCGCACGATCAAGGAAATTCCCCAGACGCTGCCGGCGGGGGCACCAGCAGTCGTCGAGGTGCGCGGCGAGGTCTACATGGCCAAGAGCGACTTCCTGGCGCTCAATAAGCAGATGGAAGCCGAGGGGAAGCAGACCTACGTCAATCCGCGCAATACGGCAGCCGGATCGCTGCGGCAGCTCGACGCCAAGGTGACTGCGAGCCGCAAGTTGAAGTTTTTCGCCTATGCCTGGGGTGAGATATCCGACATGCCCTCCGACACACAGTTTGGTATGGTCGAGGTATTCAAGAGCTGGGGCTTTCCGGTCAATCCCCTGATGAAGCGGTTGAATTCCGTCGCCGATATTTTAGCCCACTACGACGAGATCGGCCTGAAGCGACCGGACCTGGACTATGATATCGACGGTGTCGTCTACAAGGTCGACAGCCTGGATCTGCAGCAACGGCTCGGATTCCGCTCCCGCAGTCCGCGCTGGGCGACGGCACATAAGTTCCCGGCCGAGCAGGCTTTCACGACTGTCGAGAACATCGATATCCAGGTGGGCCGCACCGGCGCCCTGACGCCGGTTGCACGGCTGACGCCAATTACCGTCGGCGGCGTCGTCGTAACCAATGCGACCCTGCATAACGCCGATTACATCGAAGGCATCGGGAACTCGGGCGAACGCATCCGCGACGTCGGGCACGACATTCGGATCGGTGACACGGTCATCGTGCAGCGGGCCGGAGACGTTATCCCGCAGGTGCTCGATGTTGTCATGGAGAAGCGCCCCGCTGATGCCGCCCGCTATGAATTCCCGCAAAAATGCCCGGTCTGCGGCAGCCATGCGGTGCGGGAGAAGAACGAAAAGACAGGCAAGCTCGACTCCGTAACGCGCTGCACCGGCGGCTTCATTTGCCGTGCGCAGGCCACCGAGCATCTGAAGCACTTTGTTTCGCGCAATGCCTTCGATATCGAGGGCCTGGGATCGAAGCAGGTCGACTTCTTCTTCGAGAGCGACGATCCGGCGCTGCAGATCCGTAACGCGCCAGATATTTTCACGCTTGAGAAGCGGCAGGCCGGTTCGCTGACAAAGCTTGAAAATATCGAAGGTTTCGGCAAGGTCAGCGTCGGAAAGCTCTATACGGCGATCAACGAGCGGCGGAGCATCGCGCTGCACCGGTTCATTTACGCGCTCGGCATCCGGCACGTCGGCGAGACGACAGCCAAGCTCCTGGCACGCTCCTACGGCACCTATGCCGACTTCGAAGCAGCGATGAAAGCTGCCGCGCCGCTCTCGGGCGATGCCTGGAACGACCTCAACGCCATCGAAGGCATCGGTGAGATCGTCGCGCGCGGGATCGTTGAATTCTACAAGGAACCGCGCAATGTCGAGGTGATCTCGCGACTGCTCGCCGAACTGAATGACGGGACGCCCTTGCCCGCAGAGAAGGTTGCTGCTGCAGACAGCCCAGTCGCCGGCAAGACTGTGGTCTTCACCGGTTCGCTGGAGAAGTTCACGCGCGATGAAGCCAAGGCGCGGGCTGAAAGCCTCGGCGCTAAGGTCGCAGGCTCGGTGTCAAAGAAAACCGACATCGTGGTTGCAGGACCAGGCGCAGGCTCGAAACTCGACAAGGCACGCGAACTCGGTGTCCAGACGATGGACGAGGACGAGTGGCTGGCCCTGATCAGCGGATGAGAGATCGGCTGTCACCGACCTCGGAGCGTTCCTCTACCGCTTGATGCGCGCCATCGCGTAAGCATCGACGTAGCTGCCGGCGCGGAAGGCGAAAGCACGGAGTATACCTTCCTCTTCGAAACCAAATTTCCTGTAAAGGGCGAGGGCGGCTTCGTTGTCGGTGTAAACAGTTAATTCCAGGCGCATGATGTTCAGCCAGTTGTCGGCGGCATCGATGACGGCCGCGAGCATCGCGCTGCCGATGCCGCGACCGGTAAAGTCGTCATGCACGCCCATGCCGATGCTGGCGACGTGATTGCGGCGGCCGTGGTAACGGGTCATGCCGATGTCGCCGACGATCTGCTCGTCGATAATTGCAACCAGACGCATTGCATCCGGATTGCTGTTTTCGACTTGGCGGCGGGTCTCTTCAATGCTCTGGTAGGGTGGACGCAAGGTACCGGCGCGAAAGCCCGGCAGATTGACCAGCGCCGTCAATGCCTCGGTGTCGGACGGACGGATGGCTCGGATCGACAGTCCGGCGGGTATTTCTCTGGGGTTTGGATTCTTCTGCATGCAACTCTCCTTCTCAGTTTGAGGAGAGCCGGTTCCCGAACCCTGCTCGCCTCGGCAGGGTTTAGGGATGACGGACTGCTTCTAACGCACCATCGCTCCCGCCAACCCTGCAAGGGTGGTCGTCCGCGTCAGCACAATGGTCATCAATCCGGTCATGCGCCATGATTTCGCAATCCGCTTGCGGATGTCAACAGCCGGATTTGCGCGGAGAGGGTGGGGAGGTTATGCCAGATCCATGCTATCGAATCGGAAATCTCGTTGAAAACCATCGCCATTGATTTCGAAACCGCCAACGAACAACGCGGCAGCGCCTGTTCGGTGGGACTGGCATGGATTGAGGACGGCAAGGTTACCCGCGTCGAGGAGCGTCTGATCCGGCCGAAGGAGATGCGGTTCTCCGGTATGAACATCGCCATTCACGGCATCCGGCCTGAGCATGTCGAGGACGCGCCGGCGTTTCCGGAAGTGATGGACGAATTCCACGACGATTTCCGAGGTGCGACCATGATTGCGCACAATGCAGCGTTCGATTTCAGCGTCTGGCGCGCGAGCCTCGATCTCTATCGGCAGTCCTATCCGGAGCTGACGTATCTCTGTAGCCTGAAGATGGCCCAGCGGATCTGGCCGCATTTCCTCTCGCACCGGCTCAACATGATCGCCGAGCATCTCGGCCTGCGTTTTGCGCATCACAATGCCGCCGAGGACGCCGCCGTCTGCGCGCATGCCGCGATCGCGATGGCAAAGGCTGTCGGGGCGGCTGCAGTGAACGCCATTCCCGCTCTGATAGGCATGAAGCCTGGCAGGCTGACGTCGACCGGGTATGAGGCCTGCACCTGCAGGAAGGCGTGAACACTTCCTTGTAAAGGCATCAGGCGCGCTTACCTAAGATGCGGATGCAATCAGGGAACCGTCATGTCCAGAAAGAGTTACATCGCGCTTGCCGCTGCTTCACTCATCGGCCTTAGCGCCGGCGCTGCCTCAGCCGACGTCGTCGGCAAGGTCGGGGTCGACTGGATTGGCAACGACATCATCATCGATGCGGTGGCCGACCCGCAGGTGAAGGGCGTGACTTGCCACGTCACTTATTTCGACCGCAGCGTTATCGATCGCGTGAAGAACGGCAACTGGTTCGAAGACCCCTCGAACAACTCCATCTCCTGCCGGCAGACGGGGCCGATCGAGATTGGCGACATCAATCTGTCGGAGGGCGGCGACGAGGTGTTCAAGACGGGCATGTCGCTTATCTGGAAGAAGCTGGTCGTCAACCGGATCTACGACAAGAAGAACGACACGCTGGTCTATCTCGCCCACTCCCGCGAACTGACTGATGGCTCGGCGAAGATGGCGATTTCAACCATCCCGCTATACGGCCAGAATGTCACGTGGAAGAACGGCAAGCCGCAATAGCAACACGCCTCGTCGCGCTAGGCGCGGCTCTTGGGATGTGCCGGCAGCTCGTCGCAGATGACATCCCAGGACACCTTTTCAGACGTCCAGACGTGAAAGGTCGGATGATACTCATCCGGGTCGTCGAGGCTGACTGTCATGATGTCGATCAGGTCTGGGTCGGCATCGTTCTGATAGCCGATCGGAGAACCGCATGAGCCACAAAATGTCCTGACAACGCCTCTCGAGGAGGCAAATGCCCGAGGGGCTCCCTGTTCGTATACCAGCGTTCGCACGGGAAAGGTGACGAACGGAAGCGTAGGAGCCGAAGCGACCTTTCGGCATGTCTGACAGTGGCAGATGCCGCTCGCCAGCGGCGCCTCGTCAATTCTGTATCGGACCGCACCGCAGCCGCATCCTCCGGTGTGACGGGTTTTCGCCTCGCGCATTCTGCGTACCCCGTTGTTCTTCTGACAACCATTCGAACGCCCGTTCGCGCACTTCGTTCACTCGAAGCGACGTCGGACGATGCGATGAGGAGATAGCCTGCAATGCGGCCCTAACAATGACCGTACAGAAAAAACCGCTCGCAACGGTTCGATGCGAGCGGTTCGAAAATCTCTTGGCGGTTATGCTGGCTGGTCGCGTCAAGCAGCCTGTGCCAATTCGTCGGCGATTACGGTGTCGAGGTTTAGGAAGCAGACCATGGTCTTTTCCAGGGCGACGATGCCGCGGCAGAAGGCGCGCTGGGCTTCCGGGATGATCTCCGGTGCCGGCTGCAGGTCTTCGCTCTTGATGGTCATCATGTCGGAGACCTGCTCGACCAGCAGGCCGACGAGCTTGCCGGCAATGTCGGTGACGATAATGGCGGAGCGCTCCGACGGCTCGGTCATCTTCATGCCGAGGCGGCAGGCCATGTCGATGACCGGAATTACCGCACCACGAAGATTGATGAGGCCGAGGACGTAGGGCGGTGTGTGCGGCATTGGCGTTACGGGCGCCCAGCCGCGGATTTCGCGGATCGCCATGATGTCGATGCAGAACTCCTGCTCGCCGAGATGGAAGGAGACGATCTCGAGATGCGATCCGGTCTGGTTGATGACGGTATTGTTCATGATCAGAATTCTTCCCAGTTGTCTCCGGCCGGTACGGCCATGGCTCTGGCGGTTGCGCCGCCGCTGAATGCGCCCGCGACCTTGCCGATAAGGCTTCGTGCGGGAGATGGTTTCGGATGCGAGACTGCGGTGGCTTCCCGCGGCGTGGAACGGGCATTCATGCCTTCGCCGATCTTGAACGTCTGGATCAGGTGGATCAGGCTGTCGGCATCGGTGGCGAGCGCGTGACTAGCTGCGTTCGTTTCTTCCACCATGGCCGCGTTTTTCTGCGTGACCTGGTCCATCTGGCTGATGGCCGTATTGATTTCGTTCAGTCCGGTAGATTGTTCGCGTGCAGAGGTTACGATTGATTTAACATGCTCGTCGATGCGCAAAACATCTTCGCCGATCTGGCGCAGGGCTTCGCCGGCCGCCGTTACGAGTTCGCCGCCGGCCTTTACCTCGGCGCCGGATTTTCCGATCAAGGCCTTGATATCCTTGGCGGCACCGGCCGCGCGGCCGGCGAGTTCGCGTACTTCCTGTGCTACGACAGCAAAGCCCTTGCCGGCTTCGCCGGCGCGAGCAGCTTCGACGCCCGCGTTGAGGGCGAGGAGGTTGGTTTGGAAGGCGATCTCATCGATGACGTTGATGATTGTTCCGATCTCGCGCGAGGCGGTCGCGATTCGCTCCATCGCAGCCATGGCATCGGTCACGACCACATCTGATTTCGCGGTATTCTGCCGGGTGTGGGCAACCATGTGGCCGACTTCCTCGGCACGGTTGGTGGCGTTGCGAACCGTTGCGGTGATCTGGTCGAGCGCCGCGGAGGTTTCCTCCAGCGAGGCCGCCTGTTGTTCCGTACGCTTGGCGAGGTCGTCTGCTGCCGAGCGCATCTGCTGGCTGTTTGCCTGGATGGAAGTCCCGTTTCGGGCGATCCCGGCCATTGTCTGGCGGAGCGTCGCCGTGGTGTGATTGAAGTCGGTGCGCAAGCGCTCAAGCTCTGCCGTGAACGGCTGATTGATGGTGACTGTCACGTCTCCGCCCGCGAGGCGCGTAAGGCCGTCGCCCAACGCATGGACTGCATCGTTGAGCGCTTCGGCGTCCGCAAGCTTCGCTGCTTCACGGCTGCGGCGCTCGGCGTCGCTCTGCTGGCGTTCGCTGTCGCTACGCGCCTGCAACTCCTGCTTCTCGATTGCGGCAAGCCGGAAGCTCTCCGCTGCGCGTGCCATGTCGCCGATCTCATCGCCCCGGTCAGTGGCGGGGACAAGGCTATTGAGATCGCCGCGCATGATGCCCTGCATGCTTTTTCGCACACCCTCGATACCGCGACGGATGGAACCGCCATGAATGTATTGCAGGGTGCCCATTGTCAGGATGGCGACGATGCCAAGTCCCAGCTGGATCAGTATCGCCCGCTCCGAGATTGCGTTTGCCTCGTCGATCCGCGCTTTGGCCAATTCGCCGCCTTCGTGGGCGAGCTTGTCCAGTGTCGCGCCCACCTTGTCGCCGCCACCGTCGATGGCGTCGTCCAGCTTGTCAAATTCACTGTCCGGCGCCCCGGCTTCGACAGCAGATTTCAAGTCTCCGACGACATTTTTCCCCAGAGACGCCACGTCTGCATCATAGGTGGACAACAGGTTTCCGGCGTTCAGCTCTTCGCCCAGGCGGTGCATCTCCTTGGAGCTGTTCTGCAGCTCGCCGATCGCCTCGTTCATCAGCTTCAGGCGTTCGGGCATCACGGCGCGATCGCCACGGTCGACGATGGTGTCCATGGCGGCAAGAATGAGGGTGAGGTTTGCGGCGCGCATCTCGTTAATCTGGTCGACGCTGGCCTGGATTTCGTTGGCATGTCTCAAAGCCGCGTCGGCGCTCGAATTTTGATACCAGCCAACTGCAAGCATCGAGCCGAAGCCAATGAACGCCGCGCCGGCAAGTGTCCCCAGCCGTTGGCCTACAGAGAGGCTCTTGCGCACTTTCATATCAGTCATTGATGATCATCCCCCTCCGCGATGAGACGCGGTGTGCATCTTGCGCTCACGCGGATAGCCGGGGATTGAAATGCCGGGTGGACCTCATGTCACGAGAACGTAGAACGTTCTATCCATTCCTAAATATAGATATGTATTTTTAAGTATTTGCTAACCCTCAAAGATTGCAACCGTCTTTGTTTCATCTGCTAAGTGGTTGAAGATTTTGGTTTTTGTGAAACCGATTTCGCCTTTTCCGTGTGCTGGTGGGGCAATCGGTCGCCACTGGGAAACGTGTTGTTGAATTGCGCCCCGAAGCAGGAGGCGATATCACCCGATAAACGGGAATAATCCCGATCTTTGAGGTTTGATCGATGAAGACTGTCCGCATTGCGGTCTGGGTTGCGGTGCTGCTGATGGCCGGAATTCTCGGCTGGCTGACGCTTAATGTCACCAAGACGAAGGAGGCCGTTTCCGAGGGGCCGTTCGGCGTGCCGTTCACGCTCGTTGCCCAGGACGGCAAGCCGATCACCGAGCAGGCCTTCCGGGGCAAGCCGACGGCGCTCTTCTTTGGCTTCACCCATTGCCCGGAGGTCTGCCCGACAACGCTCTTTGAGATGAACGGTTGGCTGGAGAAGGTCGATCCGGATGGCAAGAAGCTGCAGGCCTATTTCGTGACCGTCGATCCGGAGCGCGACACGCCTGAGGTGATGAACGAATACGTTTCCAACGTGTCCAAGCGCATCGTCGGCATATCAGGCGCGCCCGACAAGATTGCCGATGTCATCAAGGGCTACCGCGTCTACGCCAAGAAGGTTCCGGTGGACGAAAGCAATCCGAACGGCGATTACACGATGGATCACACGGCTTCTGTCTTCCTGCTCGATTCGGAAGGGCGGTTCTCCGGTACCATCGCCTATGGCGAAAATCCCGATACGGCTGTAAAGAAACTGGAGAACCTCGTCAGCAAGGGATGACGGCATGGCGTCAGGGCATCGCAGCATCTTGATCGCCGGAGCCGGTGCTACTGGTCTGACTGCTGCTCTTGAACTCGCCCGCCGCGGCCACCTCCCGCGCATCGTCGATAGCGACGCCGGACCGGTGCCCCTAACGGAAAGCCGTGCTCTCGGCATCAATGCCAGAACGCTGACGCTGCTTTCACCTTCGCGTGTCACGGACACGATCCTGCAGGAAGCGCAGCAGATACAGCACTTCCGGATCGCCGCCAAAGGCAAGGTCCTTGCCGACATCGACACCACGGAGGTTCCCGGTCCCTACAGTGCCATCCATGCGCTGGCGCAAGGGCATACCGAGCGGCTGCTGCTCGGCAAGCTTTCCGACTACGAGATTGCTCCGGAGTGGCAAACCGTCGTGGAGGCGGTTTCCGGCGATCTTTCGAAACCGAAGGTGACGCTAAGGAAGCTGGATGGTTCGGTCGAAACCGCGGATTTCGATATCGTGATCGCGGCCGACGGGTCCCATTCAACGGTGCGAGAAGCCCTCGGCATCGGTTTCCCCGGGCAGGTGCTGGAGAGCAGCTTTTACCTGGCGGATTTTCGCTACGCCGGACCGGTCGATCCCAGCTTTGCCGAGATCAGCCTGTTCGATCCTGGCATGATCGGGCGCTTGCCTGTGACGCGTGACGTGCTGCGCTACATTTCGACGCTCCCCGATTTCGAGAGCCGCATCGAGCATCCCGCGCCCATTGCTGAGCGGGTCTGGGCGTCCGATTTTCGCATTCACTTTCGTCGTGCCGAGGTAATGGCGAGGGGCAACGTTTTCCTTGCCGGGGATGCTGCGCACATTCATTCGCCTGCCGGGGCGCGGGGGATGAACCTTGGCATCGAAGACGCATGCTGGTTGGCCTGGCTGATCTCGGAGAGGCGGGAGCAGGAGTATGCGGTGCTCAGGATGCCTGCTGTGACGACGGTGCTGAAGCAGACCCATCAATTGACATCGCTAATCACAATGACACATCCGATGGCAATCGCGATCCGCAATCTTGCCGTACCGGTTCTTTTGCGGATACCTGCATTCCGACAAAAATTGCTTCACGGTGTTTCCGGATATGATACGCAGTCGCCGCCCTGGATCGATGGCGCCCCATAAATGAAAGAGTGATTGTGAGTGAAATACGCCTTTATGTGACGACGACCGAAGTGCAGGCCGGTGAGATTCTGGACCTGCTGTCCGAGGTCTTCGGCGAAGAAGACTTCGCGATCGCGACGACTGAAATCGACGAGAAGAAGGACATTTGGGAAGCCTCCGTCTACATGATGCGTGAAGACGAGGCGCAGGTTCGCGCGCGTGTCGAAGACGCGCTGAAGACGAGCTTTCCCGACGCCAAGGTCGAACGCGAGGTGATCCCTGACGTCGATTGGGTCGCCAAGTCACTCGAGGGCCTGAAGCCGGTTCGGGCAGGGCGGTTCCTCGTCCATGGCTCGCACGACCGCGACAAGGTACGGCCCGGGGACATTGCGATCGAGATCGATGCGGGCCAGGCGTTCGGTACGGGTCACCACGGTACGACGGCTGGCTGCCTGGAGACGATCGATCGCGTTCTTCGTTCCCGCTCCGTGCGGAATGCGCTCGACCTCGGAACCGGTAGCGGCGTTCTGGCGATTGCCGTGAGGAAGCTGCGTAACATTCCCGTTCTCGCCACCGATATCGACCCGGTCGCAACTCGGGTCGCGGCCGAGAACATCAGAAGCAACGGGATTGCGTCCGGTATCTCGACGGCGACAGCGCCGGGTTTTCACTCGACGGCCTTTTCCACACATGGTCCCTTCGATCTCATCATCGCCAACATCCTCGCGCGACCGCTGATCAAGATGGCGCCGCAGCTCGTCAACCACCTGGCGCCGGGAGGGTCGGTCATCCTCTCCGGCATTCTGGCCGCGCAACGCTGGAAGGTGCTTGCCGCCTATAATGGTGCGCACCTGCGGCATGTCCGCACGATCTGGCGAAACGGTTGGGTGACGATCCATCTCGACCGCCCTTGAGATGAAGGCAAAAGAAAAGGCGGTGCCAATGGCACCGCCTTGAGACCAGTTTCCCGGTCAGTGCCCGCGAGCTCGAAGGAGGAGGAGCGCTCGAGCGGGCTTCTACTGTTCTGATCGCCGATCCCGTGAGGGAGGAGGAGAAGGGAGCGGCGAGTTGCTCAGAACGTGTAGCTGGTTGCGACCTGATGGCGCGTAACCCTGTGGCCGGCGCCGAGCAGCTTGAGGGTGTCCTCATGCGGCGGACGGCGCGAGCCGATGATGTGACGCACAGTCTGGCGCTCGCCAGCCTGCACCGGGCTGCTGTAAGCGAAGCGCGACAGAGGGGCAGTCATATCCAAATTCCTTTTGTTTCGTTTCAGGTTCGTCTCGAACCCGTCTGATGGCGCCTATATAGCGATTTAGAAAAGCTGAGGGAGAGGGTTTCCTTCATGGGAGCCATGCAGAGAACGCATAAAGCGTGCCAGTTTGTGAATCGGCGCCTCATTTCCGCCGAATTATTGCGCGGCTCTCACTCAGGTATCGCGTCGCAATTTCTCGTATTCTCCTGAAATTCCGATACCATAGCCGAATCTCTTCGCTGAGGGGATCGTCCAAAAAAACGGGTTATTGAGCATGTTCCAGTCTTTCGAAGTCACCTCGACGCCACAATTCGGCCGCGATCGCGTTTCGGCCCTGCGCGCAAGCTTTGATGCGCTTGGCATCGACGCCTTTCTGGTGCCGCGCGCCGACGAGTTCAACGGCGAATACGTGCCAGCTTGCTCGGAACGCTTGTCGTGGCTGACGGGTTTCACGGGCTCGGCGGGGGTCGCGCTGGTGACGCGTTCGGAGGCGATTGTCTACGTGGACGGGCGCTACGTGACGCAACTTGCCGAGCAAGTCGACAACGCGCTCTTCACCGGTGGGGACCTTGTGAACGAGCCGCCTCATGCCTGGCTTGCAAAGAATGGCTCCAAGGGCTTGCGTCTTGGCATTGATCCCTGGCTGCACTCCGGGGCGGAGGTGCGGCGACTTGAAAAGGCGCTTGCCGAAATTGGCGGTTCGCTCGTTGTCCTGCCTCACAATCCTCTGGACAAACTCTGGAGCGACCGGCCGCAGGAGCCGTTGGGGCAGGTGACAATCCAGAACATCGTCCAGGCGGGCGTGCTCGCAACCGACAAGATCGCAACGGTCGCGGCCGATCTTGCAAAGAAGAACCTCAAGGCGGCGCTGATCGCGGATCCGTCTTCGGTCGCCTGGATCTTCAATATCCGCGGTGCCGATGTCCCGCACACGCCGCACCCGCTGGCGCGGGCGATCATCTATGCCGATGGCAAGGCGGACCTCTTCCTCGACAAGCGCAAGACCGGTATCGAACCCGAAGCCTATCTCGCTCAGATGTGCATGCAGCTTCCGCCGTCGGAGCTCGAAAAGAAACTGTCAGCTGTTGCAAAGGATGGTGGTCGCGTCTTCGTGGATCCTGACCTCACCTCGTATGCCCTGGCGGAGATCATTCGCAAGGGAGGTGGCGAAGTCGTGGAAGGGAATGATCCCGCAAAGCTTCCGCGAGCGGTGAAGAACAACGTTGAGATTAACGGTTCCGCGGCCGCGCATCTGCAGGATGGCGCAGCGATGGTCGAGTTTCTCTACTGGCTGTCGCAAGTCAAGCCCGGGACCGTGACGGAAATCGACGTGGCGGAGAAGCTCGAAGCAGCGCGCGCCCGTGTCGGGCAGAGCATGCAGAACCCGCTGAAGGACATTTCGTTCGATACGATTTCCGGTGCCGGCGAGCACGCGGCGATCATGCACTATCGCGTCACGACGGAAACGAACCGCAAGCTGGAAGCCGGGGAGCTTTTCCTGATCGACTCCGGCGCCCAGTACATCAACGGCACGACGGACATTACCCGCACCGTCGGGATCGGTTCGGTCACCGAGGAGCACAAGCGCTTCTTCACGCTGGTGCTGAAGGGCATGATCCAGATCAGCACCGCGCGTTTTCCGAAAGGCACCCGCGGCTGCGATCTCGATCCGCTGGCCCGCATCGCGCTCTGGCGGGCGGGGGCCGATTTCGCCCATGGCACCGGCCACGGTGTCGGGTCCTACCTTTCGGTGCATGAAGGTCCGCAACGCATCGCCAGGTTATCAACGCAGGAATTACTGCCGGGGATGATCCTCTCGAACGAGCCCGGCTACTACCGTCCCGGCGCTTTCGGCATCCGCATCGAGAACCTGATCTACGTCCGCGAGGCAGAGGCAATCGATGGCGGCGACACGCCAATGCTCGGGTTCGAGACGCTGACCTTCTGCCCGATCGATCGCAGCCTCGTCATTCCAGAGCTTCTGAACCATGACGAGTTGCATTGGCTCAACAATTATCATGAGCGCACGCGGGAGGCGCTGATGCCGCTGATCCACGACCACGACGTCAAGGCGTGGCTGGAGAACTCGACCTTGCCGCTGGAATACTGAGCCAGGCGGCCTTGCTCGCCGCCGATGGCGTCACATGCCGATCGTGTGACGCCAGCCCAGAACGAAGAGCCACGCGACGATCAGCATCCAGGTGTGCGAGGCCCGCAGGCCAACGACGAGTGCGACGAGCAGGGCCAGCTTCGAATCCCAGCCCCCGATGAAGAAGGCCGGCGCGACAAGCGTCGTCAAGACTGCGGCTGGGACCGCAGCAAGTGCGGCCTCCATGCGTGGCGGAATGCGCTTCATCGTGGTGATGAGGATATAGCCGCCGATGCGGGTTGCGTAGGTTGCAACCGCCGCAGCGACGATCACGAGTGCCATATGAAGATCGAAGGCCATCGTCATACCTCGTGCAGATCGGATTCGAGTTCCTGTTCGTGGGGCGGCGGTGGGAACAGGGCGGCAAGGATGATTCCCGCTGCGGCACCCAGGCTGACGTGCCAAGGTGAGCCGACATAGTGATAGGCGACAACAGAGGCGACCGCACTGACGGCGGCGACCGGCAGAAAGTTGTCGCGATGGCGGAAATCCAGGACGATGCCGAGGAAGTAGGCCGGCAGCAGGATGTCGAGACCGATCAACTTCGGGTCGCCGATGTAGTTGCCGAGCAGCCCGCCGAGCAGGCTCACCAGGACCCAGGGGATGTAGATGATGATGCCGAAGCCGAGGTACCAGACAAAGGTGACCGGCTTGCCGGCTTCGCCGCGCTTCAGCGTTTCGGCAAACTGCGGATCGACCAGCAGGAAAAAGGTGAAGAATTTCTGGAGCGGCGAAAAATGCTTGATGTAAGGGGCGATGGCCGCCGAATAGAGGACATGGCGAAAGTTGACGGCCAGGATGGAGGCGACGATCAGCCACGCCTGGACGTTATGGCCGAACAGTTCGAGGCCGACCATCTGGCTCGCGCCGGCATAGACCGTGGCGCTCATGAAGGTCACTTCCGCGAGCGACATGCCGTTATCGACTGCGAGCGCTCCAAACAATGCCCCAAACGGGGCCGAGGCCATCGCAATGGCTGAGCCACCGCGCAAGCCGTCGAAAAAATCAGCGCGACTCATCGGCGATAATCCTTCTGGAATTTTGTCCCCCGTCTAGGGACGGGCGGTATCCGCCGCAAGCAAATTTCCTTGATTGACCGATCGATTTCGCTGAACGATGCACACGCGACTGATTGCCGTTCGAGGAACAAAGATGACCCGGATCGAACTTTCGAAAGAGGAAAAGGCCGAACTCATTGCGCGGATCCAGCACTATTTCGATAGTGAGTTGGACCAACCGATCGGCCTCCTGAAAGCGGAGTTTGTTCTCGAGTTTTTCGCGAAGGAAGTTGGCGCCGCTTACTACAAGAAGGGGCTCGAGGATGCGCAAGTCGCGCTTGCCAGACGCATGGATGACTTTTCCGAGGACGTCTATGAGTTGCAGCGGACTGCGACGGAGTGATCAGCCTTCCAAAATTTGTCGGCTGGTGACGATGTCGATGCCGTGCTCGCGCATTTCCTTGACCGCGGTCGCAACACCTTCGGGTGTGATCCCACGGCTGGCATCTTCGACAAAGCGAACCCGCACTCCGGGCATCATTTCGGTCGCATCGAGGACGGAGAACTTCACACAATAGTCGGTTGCGAGACCGCAAACGTCGAGTTCCGTGACATCCTGCCCCTCGAGAAAGTCGGCGAGCCCGGTGAGGGCGTCCTGATCGTTGTCGCGGAATGCCGAGTAGCTGTCGACACCACGATTCTCGCCTTTCTGGAGGATGAGATCGATCTCGCCCGTCTTGAGATCGGGATGCAGTTCAGCGTCCACCGTTCCTTGAACGCAATGGTCCGGCCACATCATCTGCGGCTTGCCGGAGAGCGTCCCTAATTCGAACGGCTGCTTGCCGGGATGAGATGAGGCAAAGCTTCCATGGCCGGCAGGATGCCAGTCCTGGGAGGCGACGATCAGGTCATACTTGCCGCTCTCGATCAGGCGGTTTGCGATGGGAACCACTTGGTCGCCATCCGGCACCGGCAGGTTGCCGCCCGGGCAAAAGCCATTCTGAATATCGACTAGAAGCAAGGCTTTCATCGGTGCGACTCCCTCGATTTGCACTGCAACATGCCAAGGGCCGAGGGACGGCGCAAGCGCCGAAACGCTTCGCCGCATGGGCGGCGAAGCGGGCCTTGAAATGGTCAGGTCGGCCGGTGCCCCTTCAGCCCATAAAAGGCAATGTAAGCATAGCACAGAACCGGCATCAGGAAGGCGAGATGTATGCCGATCGTGTCAGCAAGGGCGCCTTGCAAAAGCGGCAGCAAGGCGCCGCCGACGATTGCCAGGCAAAGGATTCCAGAGCCTTGGCTCGTGTATTTTCCAAGGCCGTACAGTGCGAGACTGAAGATCGTTGGGAACATGATCGAGTTGAAGAGGCCGATTGCGAGGACCGACCACATGGCGACGTGACCGCCCGAGAAGACGGTGAGTAACAGCAACAGGATGACCGCGGCTGCATTGAAGGCCAAGGCCTTGCCGTCATCGACGTAGCGCATCACGACAGCACCAATGAACCGGCCGATCATCGCGCCGCCCCAGAAGTAGGATACATGATGGGCGGCCTCGGCTTCCGAAAAGCCTGCTATATCCGGCTGGCTCATGAAGTTGACCAGGAAGCTGCCGATGCTGACCTCCGCGCCGACATAGAGGAAGATGCCGATTGCGCCGAGCACGAGATGGCGATACTGCCAGGCCGAGCCGCCGCCGGTGATCGGCTCAATATCTTCCGCACCTTCAACCTGGGGGAGCTTGAGGGCTGCAAAGAGCGCGGCGAGTAACAGGAAGGCGACAGCCAGCAGCATATAGGGGAACTTCACAGCGCTCGCTTCGGCAAGCCTGACGGCGTCGAGTTGTTCCGGAGTGGTGCCCGCAACGGCGGCCGCTGTCGCAGACAGGATCAGGACTGCGCCGAACATCGGGGCAAGTGTCGTGCCGAGGGAGTTGAAGGCCTGTGTCAAGGTCAGGCGGCTTGCGGCGGTGTCGGGTGGACCGAGGACCGTGACATACGGGTTTGCCGCGACCTGTAGCACTGTGATCCCAGTTGCCAGCACGAAGAGGGCGCCGAGGAAGAGTGCATAGACACGGTAGCTTGCGGCCGGAATGAAGAGCGCGCAACCGATGGCGGAAATGATCAGGCCCGTCACGATCCCCCACTTGTAGGTGATGCGCTTGACGAGCGCGCCGGCGGGCAGGGAGACGATGAAGTATGCGCCGAAGAAGCAGAGCTGGATCAGCATCGATTGCGTGTAATTCAGCTGGAAGACGTTCTTCAGGTGCGGAATGAGAATGTCGTTCAGGCAGGTGATGAAACCCCACATGAAAAACAACGATGTCAGGGCCACGAGGGCAAATTGATAGCTCGCTGCCGGGGAAGCCGATGCCGGGCGCGTCGTCGCGGCACTGTTGGTGATGATACCAGCCACAGTCTTGTACCTCTTGTTCTTGTTGCGCCGGAAATTTTCTCTTGGAGCCGTCGAAACGGCGGGCCGGCGGTGGCTCGGCAAGGCGCTTGGGAGGAGGCATGCAGCAAGCCACAAGGCTCATATATCCATTTGAAACCAAATTGGTAGTATTCAAACGATTTTTATTGTGCGTTGCGGCGGGTGGTTCGCCCCTGCGAACATGTGCTGACGCGGCCGGTTCTTGCGCCGGCGTTCCAAGACCGTGGAGAGATTTCCTGCGCCGGGGAAATGGTCAGGCCGCCGAAGCGGACTTTTCATTCGCCGCGACGCTGCCTTGTCCTTCTGTCTTGCGGCTGGCGTGATAGGCGCGTTTCTGCGCGTACATCGCAATGTCGGCACGCCGCACCATGGCTTCCATCGTTTCCCCCGGCTCGCTTGTCGCGACACCGAGCGATATGCTGAGCGGAGCATTGGAGTAGAACTGATTGTTGATCTTCAGCAGCTCGCCGATGGTCTCGACCATTGCGGCGACAGCCTGCTTGTCGGCGCCGGGCATCAGCACCGCAAACTCGTCGCCGCCGATGCGGGCAGCATGGTTTGGCTGTGTGGCGGCGCCATTCAGAACTTCGCCGAGACGGCGCAGCAGCGCATCGCCGGCATCGTGCCCCAGTTGGTCATTGGCCTCCTTCAGGCCGTTGAGATCGATGACGACAGCCGAGACCGGCCGCAGCGACTTGCGTTCGAGCCTGTTCAACTCGTCCACGTAGAAGGCGCGATTGTGAAGCTTGGTCAGGACGTCGTGCTTGCCGAGATATTCGAGGTAAGCTTCGGCCTTCTTGCGCGCTGTGATGTCGGTGAGGGCTACCTGCACAAGTGCCCAGTCGCCTTCGTGGCCGGGAAGGACGGAGAATTGCAGAAGGACGTAGCGCTCGGAGCCGTCGAGGGCGTAGTTGATCACTTCGCGCTGATGAAAGAGCCGGCCGTTCCAAAGCTCGATCAGCTGTTCGCGGAAGTGTTTTTCCATGTCGTCGCGGAAGACATCGCCAATGCGCTGCAGAAGCGTATGCCGGTCGGGTGCGCAGAACAGGTCGAGGGTTGCCTGGTTGACGTCGATCACCCGGATCTCGCTCATGCACTGACGCACGAACTCGGGATGGACATCGGTGAAAACCCTGAAATCGTCGATGCCGCGATCGCGGACATTCTCAAGCAGCAGTTTGATCTGGCTGAAATCCTCGACCCAGAGCGAGACCGGGGAATGCTCGAAGATGCCTTCGGCGTAGCGGCGATTTTCGCGCTCCTTGCGGCGCGCTTCCTCACGTGCGGTGACATCTTCCGTTGTCAGCATTATCTGCGCAAGCGACTGCTCATGGCCCGGCAGCACCGAACCACGGAGCTGGATATCGAGCCTGCGGCCGGACAGCGTATAGTTGACCGCGCTGCTGGTGAATTCGGTCTTGCCATCCCAGAGTTCTGCCAATTCGTTGACGTGGCTTTCGAGCATCTCGTCGCGAAACACCAGGCCGAGATTGGCGACCAGGTGGTCGAGATCATTAGCCCCGAAGAGTTCGAGTGTCTTTCGGTTGACGCGCAGCACGCGGATAAGCTGTGAGCAGGCGGCGACGCGCGTTGTGTCTTCTCTAAGGTAAGCTCGGATGTCTTCGACGCCCTCAGCGCGCCAGCGATCGAATTGCGCCTTGACCCCGCTGAAATCCTCGATCCACATCGCGATCGGTGACAGGTCGAAGATATCGGAGTCGCTCATGATGAGACTTTCGGTTTGTTGTCGCATGTGTGGAGGCGCAGCGTTGTTCGTCGGCTTTTAAGCATGATTCGTAAACCTTCACTTGATGCGGCGAAGATCGGTTTCCCGATCCTCGTGCGATTCATGCCATTGACGCGCGCTCAGTCAGGCCAATCTAGAGATAGGAGACCTTGTGCCCGCGACAGTGCGAGTGAGTGATGATGGTGAGTAGCGTTCAGAGTCTCGGGCGACAGGCGACAGTCGCGACGGCCAAATTCTGTCTCGTCATGCTGGTCATGATTTTCCTAGCGGCGGGATCCCTGTCTTACTGGCAAGGCTGGGTGTTTCTCGTGCATTTCTGCGGGTGGTGCGCAGTCCTCACGGCCTATTTCGTCAAGCGCGACCCGGAACTGGTCCGGAAACGCATGAGTGTCGGACCGGCGGCGGAACGCGAGCCATCGCAGAAGCGCATACAGTCCTTTAACAGCATCGCGATCCTTGCGCTTTTCGTCGTTTCGGCGCTCGACCACAGGTTCGGCTGGTCGGTCGTTCCGGCCTCGATCGTGCTTCTCGGCAATGCATTGATCGCGGTCGGCTTTATCGGCTGCTTCTTCGTGCTCCGGCAGAATTCGTTTGCCGCGGCGACAGTCGGCGTGACGGCGGGGCAGCGGGTGATTTCGACCGGCCTCTACGGCGTGGTGCGCCATCCGATGTATGCCGCGGCGCTGGCGATGTTTTTTGGCGTGCCCTTGGCGCTGGCTTCCTATTGGGGTCTGCTTGTGTTGGCTCCCGTCATTGGTGGTCTGGTCGCCCGCCTCCTAGATGAGGAGAGGTATTTGGTGGGCAATCTGGTCGGCTATGCCGAGTACCGCAGCCAGGTCCAATGGCGCCTGGTGCCTGGGATCTGGTGACGGATCATTCCTCTGGAGGCTGGTGAGGCGGCGGCCCTTGCGGTAAATATCGCGGCAGGTCGATGGAGGGCGTCGTGGCAATCAGGGTCGTGCAATTGGGTTCGCCGCGGGCAGAAGGCGAGGGGGTGCGGATCGGTACCGTCCGCCGACCGCCACGGGGCGTGCCGAAGGAAGAATTTTCCAGCCGCAACTACTATGACGTCTGGCTGCCGGTGCTTTCGCCGAGCCAGCCCCTTGTGACGGAAGCGAAGGCCGCGACGACTGACGCCGAGTGGGCGGCCTTCGTCCGCAGCTTCACGAAGGAAATGAAAGGGCCGGAGGCGAGCCATGTGCTAGACCTGCTCGCCACGCTTTCGCATGCCAGTCATTTTTCAATCGGATGCTACTGCGAGACCGAGAGCCGCTGCCATCGAAGCGTGTTGCGGCGCCTGCTTGAAGAGCGCGGTGCGACATTTGCCGCGGAAGGCTGTGCCTGATGGCTGCAGAGGATGACCTGAAGCGAAAGCCAACGACCGAGCCCGATCCTGATGAGAAGATCGATGCGACCTTTCGCAACGGGTCACTGACGGCAGCCGGCATCATTCTCGGTTTTTCCCTGAGTTTCATGAGCCGTTGGGCTTCGAATCCGAACGACTGGAGCCGGATCGATATCCTGCCGATGTTGCTGCTGACGGTAGGGATTGCCTTGCAGGTCAAGGTCTTTGCCGATCTGCTGGCCAGGGACTCGCTGATTGCGGCCAAGTACGATCGGGCGAGGCGCCTGTTCCTGATCGGAATCGCGGTCGTCGCCGCCGGGATCGGGCTCGCATTGCTCAACGACATACTGGGGTTGGGATCGATGCCGATCCTGGGGTGAGCGGGCGCCACGCCCGCTCCATGAATTCGGACTTCCTCGCTTGTCGGTAGTCGTTCGTGTACCTGCGGGATCAGGTCCCTAGGATGATCTTGCTGCAGGCAAATGCGACGGTCGGACTGCTCAACACCGCAATCATGAGCGAGGCTACGATCAGAGGCAGCGAATAACGTTTCATCTGCGTCCTCCTTCTCTCCCGCGATCGATGCGCGCGGGAGTTCAGTATGCGGGACGCGGGGCAGTAAACGAAGTCACGAAAGGGTGAGGCAAGCCGCGCTGTCGTTTGCTGCAGTTGTTGGTACATTATCTGAGGTCAGTGAGTTGGCGGTTCCGCTTTAGGAAACCCTCTCCACAAACCCATCCAAGACGCGCTTCTGGCCTGCCCGGTCGAACTCGATCGTCAGCTTGTTGCCCTCGATCTCCACGATGTTGCCGTTGCCGAATTTGAGGTGGAAGACGCGATCGCCGGTCTTGAATTTCGAGGGCTCGGCGGCGGTTGATTTCGCCACGAGTTCGCCATCGATGGTGCGGCTGCGCGGGCCGCTTTCGCCGTAGCCGATGCGTTCGACGGCGTGGCCAGAACGTGTGCCCCAGTTGTCGCGGGTGGCGTCCGTCTTGTTCTGCTGGGCACGCTTCCAGCCGGGCGTCGAATAGGAGTTGGCGAAGGGGTCAGCCTTGTCGAAACGGGACTGGCCGTAGCCACCGCGACCATAGCCGCCGTAGCTCTGCTCGGCTTCCGCCACCTCGACATGCATTTCCGGCAGTTCGTCGAGGAACCGCGAAGGGATGGTCGACTGCCAGAGACCGTGGATGCGCCGGTTGGAGACGAACCAGATGTGGCAGCGGCGCTTGGCGCGGGTGATGCCGACATAGGCAAGGCGGCGTTCTTCCTCGAGGCCGGCGCGGCCGCTTTCGTCCAGTGAACGTTGGTGCGGGAACAGGCCTTCCTCCCAGCCCGGCAGGAAGACGGTATCGAACTCCAGGCCCTTGGCGGAATGCAACGTCATGATCGAGACGGCGTCGAGGTTTTCGTTCTGCTCGGCGTCCATGACAAGCGCGACGTGCTCGAGGAAACCACGCATCGACTCGAAGCTCTCCATCGAGCGAATGAGTTCCTTCAGGTTTTCGAGGCGGGTCGGCGCGTCCGCCGACTTATCGTTCTTCCACATGTCGGTGTAACCCGACTCTTCAAGGATCTGCTCGGCAAGCTCAGTGTGCTGGGTGTTTTCCAGCATTTCCTGCCAGCGGCGGAATGATTGGACGACGTCGAAGAGAGCTTTACGCGACTTCGGCTTCAGCTCGTCGGTTTCGATCATGTCGGCGGCTGCGGCCAGCATCGGAATGTCGCGGGCGCGGGCATAATCGTGGAGGGCGCGCACCGTCGTATCGCCAAGACCGCGCTTCGGGGTGTTGATGATGCGCTCGAAGGCGAGGTCGTCGGCAGGCTGGGCGACGAGGCGGAAGTAGGCCATGGCATCGCGGATTTCGAGGCGCTCGTAGAAGCGCGGGCCGCCGATGACTCGGTAGTTGAGGCCGAGCGTCACGAAGCGGTCTTCGAACTCGCGCATCTGGAATGAGGCGCGCACGAGGATCGCCATGTCGTTGAGCAAATGCCGCTTTCCATTGGCGCCGCCGCGTTGAAGTTGCTCGATCTCCTCGCCGATTTCCCTGGCTTCCACCTCTGAATCCCAGGATGCGTGCACCTGGACCTTGATGTCATCGGGGTCGCTGCGGTCGGTGAAAAGCGTCTTGCCGAGGCGGCCTTCATTGTGAGCGATCAGGTGGCCGGCGGCGCCAAGGATATGCGCCGTCGAACGATAGTTGCGCTCCAGCTTGATGACCTTGGCGCCCGGGAAGTCCTTCTCGAAGCGGAGGATGTTGTCCACCTCGGCACCGCGCCAGCCATAGATCGACTGGTCGTCGTCGCCGACGCAGCAGACGTTCTGCGGCTCGCCCTTCGGGCGCTGGGCAAGCAGCCGCAACCACATGTACTGGGCTGTGTTGGTGTCCTGATACTCGTCGACAAGGATGTAGCGGAAGCGGCCGTGATACTCCTTGAGAAGATCCGGGTTTTTCCGGAAGATCGCGATCGGGTGCATCAGGAGATCGCCGAAATCGCAGGCGTTCAGCGTCGAGAGCCGTTGCTGATAGGCAAAGTAGAGTTCGCGGCCCTTGCCGTTGGCAAAGGCGCGGGCGTCGCCCTCGGGAATGTCGCCAGGGCCGAGGCCCTTGTTCTTCCAGCCATCGATCATTCCGGCGAACTGCTTGGCAGGCCAGCGCTTGTCATCGAGGCCTTCCGCCTGGATCAGCTGCTTGATCAGCCGGACGACATCATCGGTGTCGAGGATCGTGAAGTCGGAGCGCAGGTTTACGAGTTCGGCATGGCGGCGCAGAAGCTTGACGCCGATCGAGTGAAAGGTGCCGAGCCAGGGCATGCCCTCGACGGCGCCGCCGACGAGCACGGCAATACGTTCCTTCATCTCGCGGGCGGCCTTGTTGGTGAAGGTCACGGCAAGGATCTGCGAGGGGAAAGCGCGTCCAGTGTTCAGGATATGGGCGATGCGCGTCGTCAACACGCGCGTCTTGCCGGTGCCCGCACCGGCGAGCACGAGTACGGGGCCTTCCAGTGTCTCGACGGCTTCGGTCTGTTCAGGGTTCAGGCCGGAAAGATAATCGGGGCGCCTGCCGCCATCGCGAGCTGCCATGGCACGGGCGGCGAGCCCTCCGGCGGCTGGAGCGGCAGGGGTCGGCTGCTTGCGCGGCGGCTCGCCCGGCTCTTCATCGAAGAAGGGGATATCGTCGAAACTATTGCTCATGGCGCGTAATGTAGTGATTCGGGATCGAAAGACCAGAAAAGATGTTCTGCTTTCATTCCGCCCCGCACCCGCTGTCCTCAGCTTATGCAGTGCATTCGAGCAGGCCTGCCCGGGAATTGCCCAGTGCGCTGTAAGGGCGGGCTCGGTCGCGCGCAAACATCGTCAATAGAACTCAGAAAACAAAACCGTCATTTGACGTTGACGATGAAATTCTACAACACGGCAGGCGGCGGTCGAGAGTTGCCTGACAGTAACTCAGTCTTGAATTACAATTCAGTAATGCCGGACCAATTCGCTTGCTGGTGATCGGCAAAGAGACAATATTGTCGCAGACGCGCGGCAATTTGTCCTGCGAACGCCTCTTTCGATAGACCCTGGACTAGCCTCGAGTCCCTCTGGAGACGTGAATGCCATTTTGGAAGCAGTTTATAGTTTGCCTTGTCGTGATTGCGGCCGGCTTTGCTGGATGGGTTTTCTTCGTGCCAGGGGCTGGCGAGACGCTACGGAAGGCCGGCTTTTCAGAGGTTTCAAAGCTGGCGCCCGGTGAGGCTGTACCGAAGCCGGTGGGGAGCGAGGAAGGGCAATCGAGACGTCGCAGCGGCGGAGCAAACGCGCCCGTTCTGGTCGCCACGCAGGCCGTCGTTCGTGGTGTCGTCAATGATCGGCTGAGTGCCATCGGCACGGGCGACGCCATCCGCTCCGTGGTGGTGATGCCGCAGGCAAGCGGGACAATTCGCGAGATCCTGATCAAGTCGGGCGACAGGATCACCAAGGGGCAGGTGCTTGCAAAGCTAGACAGCGAAGAGCAGGTCATCGCTCGCGGTCAGGCCGATGTGGCGCTGAAAAGCGCCGTCGAGAAATCCAGCCTCTACCACAACATCAAATCCAGCGTGTCGCGCATGGATGTCTTCGATGCCGAAATCGCCGAGCAAGGCGCACGCCTTCAACTGCAGGCCGCCGAACTCAATCTCGAGCGTCGCAGCATTGTCGCGCCGATCGATGGCATTGTCGGCATCATCCCGGTCAACGTCGGCGACAACGTTTCGACGACGACACCGGTCGCGACCCTCGACGACCGGACCGAAATCCTGGTCGACTACTGGGTGCCGGAACGCTTCGCCAACACGATCACGGTCGGCCAGCCCGTGGAGGCAACGTCGGTGGCACGGCCAGGTCGGGTATTCTCGGGCGCGGTCGAGGCAATCGACAACCGCATTGACGCCGCCAGCCGGACAATGCGCGTGCGGGCCCGGATCGACAACGCATCGGACGAACTGCGCGCCGGCATGTCGTTCAATGTCGGGATGAGGTTTGGCGGCGACCAGTATCCCGCGGTCGATCCGCTCTCAGTCCAGTGGGATTCGCAAGGCGCGTTCGTCTGGCAGGTCGTCGACCGCAAGTCCGGCAAGGTGCGTGTCAGCATCGTGCAGCGCAATCCCGACTATATTCTCGTCAAGGCCGATCTGGACGATGGCGATGCAATCGTCACCGAAGGGCTGCAGCGTGTCCGTGAAGGTGGCGCGGTACGGGTGGCCGGCGAAGTGGCGTCGAATTCGGAGCCAGTCACGCAATGACCGTGACCGAGATGCAGGAGAAGCCGGCTTCCGGCAAACAGACCTTCACCGCGCTGTTTGTCAGGCGCCCGATCCTTGCGCTTGTCTTCAACGCCCTGATGATCGTTGCCGGCCTTGCAGCCTATGCCGGGATCGAAGTGCGCGAACTGCCCGATGTCGACCGACCCGTGGTGACGGTGCGCACGACTTTCGACGGTGCCTCGCCACAGACTATCGACCAGGAACTGACGAAGGTGATCGAGGGCGCTGCCGCACGCGTCAGCGGCCTCAAATCCATTTCCTCCAGTTCTCAGTTCGGCCAGAGCCGGGTGACGCTCGAATTCTCTGACTCCGTCGATCTCGCGGTAGCGGCAAACGACGTGCGAGATGCCATCGGCCGTATTGCCGACCGTCTTCCCGAAGAGGCGGATGCGCCGCAGATCGTCAAGGCGGATTCCGACTCTCAGCCGATCATGCGTCTTGCCGTTACGTCGTCGAAACTGAACATGGACGATCTGACGCTTCTCGTCGAGAACCAGGTCATCGACCGGCTTGCCTCGGTCGATGGCGTTGCCGATGTCGAAACCTACGGCGACCAGGAGAAGGTCTTCCGCGTCGACGTGAACCAGAGCGAACTGGCCAGTCGCGGGCTGACCGTTGGCGATCTGACGAAGGTGCTTTCAAGCGCTGCTCTCGACGTGCCGGCCGGATCGCTAAAGAGCCCGACGCAGACGATCGTTGTCCGCGCGATGGCAAGTTTGCAGACGCCGGAGGATTTCTCCAACGTCATCCTGCAGAACCACGTGCGTCTCGGCGATGTGGCAAATGTTACCCTCGGACCGCGCGACGGGCAGACGGCGCTGCGCTCGAACGGCGTTCCCGGCATCGGCCTCGGCGTCATCCGCCAGGCACAATCGAATACGCTGAACATCTCCAACGGCATCAAGGACGCCGTCGCCGAGCTTTCAAGAACGCTTCCCGAAGGCACGCGGATCGCCATCACCAGCGATGACGCCGTCTTCATCCAGGGCGCGATCCATGAAGTGGTGCTGGCGCTCATCCTGGCCGCGGTCATCGTCACCGGCGTCATCTATCTCTTTCTGCGGGACTGGCGTGCGACGATTATCCCTGCCGTCAGCATGCCGGTTGCGCTGATCGGAACCCTGGCAGCGGTCTATCTCGTCGGCTTCTCGATCAACATCCTGACGCTGCTAGCGATCGTGTTGGCGACCGGCCTTGTCGTTGACGACGCGATCGTCGTTCTCGAAAACATCGTTCGCCGCCGTTCGGAAGGCATGGGACCTCGAGCGGCTGCCGTGCTCGGCACGCGCGAAGTGTTCTTTGCTGTCATCGCCACGACCGCGACGCTTGCAGCGGTCTTTATTCCGCTTTCCTTCCTGCCGGGGCAGGTGGGTGGTCTGTTCCGCGAATTCGGCTTCGTGCTGGCTTTCTCGGTTGGCCTCTCATCCATCGTTGCCCTGACGCTATGTCCGATGTTGGCTTCACGGATACTGACGAAGGAGATGCTTGAGGACCATGGCCTTCTTGGCCGTTTCGGAAGGTGGTTCGCCGACGCCTACCGATGGTCGCTGCACGCCTGCCTGAATGCACCGCTTGTGGTCATCGTCGCTTCGCTGCTTTTTGCCGGTGCCGCTGTTCTTGCTTTCCAGACGGTTCGAAGCGAGCTGACGCCGAACGAAGACCGCGCGATGGTGATGATGCGCCTGACCACGCCGCAGGGGTCAAGTCTCGAATACACGCGCGACAAGATGCAACGGGTGGAGGAATATCTCCAGCCGCTTGTCAATAGCGGCGATATCAGCAATGTCTTTTCGATCTCGGGACAGGGCGGACAGGTCAACAGCGGCTTCATGGTGCTGACGCTGGCGCCGTGGGGTGAACGCCATCGCACACAGGCGGAGATCGTGGCCGATATCAACCGGGCCGCAGCAAGGGTTCCGGCGCTGCGCGGCAATGCGATCCAATCGAACAGCCTGCGCATCCGCGGCGCCGGCAACGGACTGCAGATGGCCTTGGTCGGCAACGATCACGAGGCTCTGACGACTGCGGCTGCTCAACTGGTGCAGGCCCTCGACGCCACGGGCCATTACGATACGCCGCGACTGACCAACGAACCGACCCAGGCCCAGGTGTCGGTGACGATCGACCGCGAGCGTGCCTCCGATCTCGGGATCGACATCACCGGCCTTTCAACGGCTATGCAGTCGCTCCTGGAAGGGCGATCGGTCGTTGACGTTTTCGTCAAGGGCGAAGCCTATCCGGTGCTGCTCACGTCGAACACCCGACCACTCGACGATCCGACGGATCTAGAGAACGTCTTCCTGAAGACGGGCGATGGCAAGATCGTGCCGATGTCTGTAATCGCGTCACTGACGGAGAGCTCGGTCGCGCCGCAATTGAACCGCGAACAGCAGCTTGCGTCGGTAGCGATCACGGCCGGCCTGAAGAATGGTCTTTCGCTCGGAGATGCCGTCAAGGAAGTAACCGCGATCTCCAAATCGATCCTGCCTGCCGGTGCGCGTCTCGTGCCACTTGCCGAGGCGGCGACGCTGGAGGAGAACTCAAGCGGCATGGCACTGACCTTTGGCTTTGCAATCGTCATCATCTTCCTGGTTCTGGCCGCGCAGTTCGAGAGTGTGCTGTCGTCGGTTATCATCATGTCGACGGTTCCGCTCGGGCTGGCATGCGCCGTCTTCGCGCTGATCATTACCGGGTCGAGCCTCAATATCTACAGCCAGATCGGCCTTGTTCTGCTTGTGGGCGTGATGGCGAAGAACGGTATTCTGATCGTTGAATTTGCCAACCAACTCCGCGATCGCGGCGAGGAGGTGCGCACGGCGATTGAGAAGGCGTGCGCGCTACGCCTGCGCCCCGTGATGATGACCATGATAGCGACGATCCTCGGCGGCGTTCCGCTGGTCTTCGCCCATGGCGCTGGCGCGGAAGCGCGCGTTGCGCTTGGCTGGGTTATCGTTGGAGGGCTTGGCTTTGCGACACTGGTGACGCTCTACATTACGCCGGTCGCTTACCTGCTGATTGCCCGCTTCGCGAAGCCGCATGCTCACGAAGAGGAGCGGCTCCACGAAGAAATGGCGCACGCATCGCGTCCGCGCCCTGCCGCCAAGGCAGGTCGGCTGGAGGCGGCAGAATGAACCGCGCCTTCAGCGGGTAAGGTCCTGCGAGTTATGGCTTATAAAAAGTTGTAGGATTGGATGAATTTCTTCTAAATTTTAGACGTTTTTTAAGTGTGAGCGGTAATCATTCCGACAGAAGCCGAAAGGTCCTTCAGCGTTTTCTGAGGGCCGCCCTGGTGCCTCGTTCAGGCGCTCCCGGACAATGATCGTTCGCGGTACGGTTTGTTTGTATCAGTGTATTGTTGTGTTCGGAGTACAGTACCTTGAGCATTTATCGGCGCACCTCGGTGGATGCCGCGCTGTATGTATTGCGCGACATCGGTCGCGACATGACCAAAACCCAGAGGCAGGTGTCTACCGGCCTCAGAGTCGAAAGAGCGTCCGACAACGGCGCCTATTGGGCGATTAGTTCGACCCTGAAAACTGATCAGAAAGCTCAATCGGCCATTCGCGACGCTCTCGGCCTGGCGGCTGCGACGATGGGCACGGCCTATAACGCCGTCGACAGCGCAATTGATCTCGTCAGCGAGATCAAGGCAAAGCTGGTCGCAGCGACCGAGTCTGGTGTCGACAAGGACAAGATCAACACCGATATCGCCCACCTGAAAGATCAGCTCCGGTCGGTCGCGCAGTCGGCGGAGTTCAACGGCGACAACTGGGTTACGATCGACGATTCGGCCGATCCCTCCAAGCCGAGGGAGATCCCGTCGTCGTTCATCCGCTATTCCGACGGAACGGTGAAGGTCGATATGCTGAGCTATGAGGTCGATCTCGCGCCCGTTGGGGCAACCACCTCGAAGGATGCTCGCTACCTGATTGACGACCGTACCACCGGTTCCGGTGAATATGGCGCTCTTACATCCCAGTATTTCGCGACCGAGGCCGGTGCCTCGCAGAACTATGTGATGCTCAAAGGCGCTGGTAACACGGCTGGGCAGGTTGAAATCGGTGTTTCGAGCAGCACGACGCAGGCGCAGGTGAAGGAGATGATCACCGTCGTCGATATGATGCTGAACCAGATGACGACGGTTGGCTCGGCCTTCGGTGCGCTTGAAAAGCGCATCAGCATCCAGAGCGACTTCGCGCAGTCGCTGGACGACTCCTATTCCCGCGGCATCAGCCGTCTGATCGACGCCGATATGGAAGAGCAGTCGAGCCTGCTGCGTGCCTTACAAACCCAAGAGCAGCTTGGCTTGCAGTCGCTGAACATCGCCAACGCCAGCTACGACACGGTTCGCCAACTCTTCCAGAACTTCTAACCGGTCGTCTTGAAGTAGAACTGTCGCTTAGATTCCGACGGGCGACTTAGCGGCCTGGCCGTTGTTGTTGCTTGCCGTCCGCAGTAGTTGTGCTTTTTGCCCAATTTCGAGCATCTGCAGCGTCTGCTTCATCTTGTTGCCGCAATCCTTAATACTGGTCGCATCAACACCGAATTGGAGATTCGCCCGTCCATGATCAAGAAATTCATACTTCTGACTGTTGCCGCAACTTACCTTAGTGCTTGCACCACGACCGACCCCTATACGGGCGAGCAGAAGATGTCGAATACATCGGGCGGCGCGCTGCTGGGTGCCGGCGTTGGCGCGCTTGCCGGTTTGGCGGTCGGCGGCTCGCCGGTCGGACGTCGCAATGCCGCGCTGATCGGCGCCGGCGTCGGTGCGCTCGCAGGCGGTGCGATCGGCAACTACATGGACCAGCAGGAATCGGAACTGCGCGCCCAGCTCCAGGGAACGGGCATTTCGGTGACCCGCCGCGGCGACAACATCATCCTCAACATGCCGTCCAACATCACGTTCGATGTTGACCAGGACGCTGTGAAGTCTGGCTTCTATCCAACGCTGAATTCTGTCGCGATCGTCCTGCGCAAGTTTAACCGCACGCTGATCGACGTCAACGGCCACACCGACTCGACCGGCAGCTTGCAGCACAACCAGGATCTGTCACAGCGCCGCGCCATGTCGGTTGCCGATTATCTCGGCACGCAGGGCATCGACCCGCGCCGCGTTTCCGCTGTCGGCTTCGGTCCGTCGCAGCCGATCGCTTCCAACGCTACGGAAGCCGGACGTGCTCAGAACCGCCGCGTCGAAATCCAGATTGCGCCTGTCACGCAGAGCTGATCCAAACTTCAGTCAAGAGAAACGGCCGGGCCAGCGCCCGGCCGTTTTCGTTATTGATGCATCGTCGCGCCCTTGGTGATCTTGTCGACGATCTTCTTTTCGGCCCGGATGGCTATGCCGACGACCTTGGCATCGTCGGGTGCGTATTCGGCAAAGACGGCCCTGTTGGCGGCGTCGTGGCCGGTTGCAAACATCTCCTCGATGAACAGCGACGAGGTTATGCCGCGCTCGAGCGAGCGGCGGTGGATTGTCGACATCGTTTCGTCCTCTGCCGACAGTACAATGATCGGCTGGATGGAAAGCGGATTGTAGAGATTGCCGGCGCGGTCTTTGTAGGCCTTGCCGATCATCTCGGGGTGCTGGCCGGCAATGCCACTCATCAGGAAAGCCGTGACGTTCAGCTTCTGCCAGGATGCAAGATTGTTTCGCAGGACGATCGCAATTTTGGTATCAAACATTCCAGTCTCTTTCATGCAGGTTCGAAAGTCGCGTTGGACCAGGATGTAACCAGTCACGCCTTCGAGGGTCTTGAACGTTTGTGCACGGAGCCCGGCGCAGACGGGATCGTGATTGCGCCGGCTTTTCCGGGAATCGAGCGGATGGAAGCGCAGTTTTCCGGCAAGGCCTTCGAGCCGCATCGCCACGATACCTATGCTCTCGGCGTCACGATGAAAGGCGTGCAGACCTTTTCTTATCGCGGCCAGCGGCGCTTCAGCATGCCCGGGCAGGTGCTCGTGCTCCATCCGGACGAGGAGCATGATGGTGGAGCAGGCACCGATGATGGGCTGCAATATCGCATGCTTTATCTTGAGCCGGCGCTACTGCTCCAATGCCTTGGAGCGGAAAAGATCGGGCTGCCCTTCGTTGACGACCCTGTCATCGGGGATCCGGTTTTGGCGGGTACGCTGCTAGCTGCACTCAGTGAGCTGGATCGCGAGCTCGACGAGTTGTTCGTCGACGACTTTGTTTTGCGTGTTGCCGGCGGACTTGCAAAGCATGCAAAGACCCCGCGGCGGCCGCTCGGCAACGTTGCGTGGCAGCGTGCTAGATTGGCGCGCGATTATCTCGAAGCACATGCGACGGAAGCGGTGCGATCCGGTGAGTTGGAGACGGTCACCGGTCTCGACCGCTTCTCCCTTTCGCGGCACTTCCGGGCCGCCTTCGCCACAAGCCCGCATCGCTATCTGCTCATGCGGCGGCTGCAGCAGGCGCGCGCCATGATCGGGGTGGGTGACGGGCTTTCGGATGTGGCCGCGGCGACGGGCTTTGCAGACCAAAGCCATCTGACACGTCATTTCAAAAAGGCCTATGGCATGACGCCCGGCCAATGGGCGAGCCTTAGACGGGCTTCTCCGCAAGGCCGGAGCGGCGCGCGATAAAGCGTGCCAGCATTGGGCCAGTAAACAGGATCACTAGGAAGCGGCCGGTTTGCATCGCCATCACGAAGGGCACGTCGACGTCGGTTGACGCCGCAATGATCGCCACAGAATCAGCCCCGCCGGGACTGGTCGCCAGATAGGCCGTCAGCGGATCGACGCCGGCGAATTTGTGCAAGGCAAGGGCCATACAGCCGCAGATCGACATTAGCAGCAGGATAGAGGCCGCGACGCGGGGCAGGGCACGCGCGGCGTGCATGACAATGCGGCGTGTGAAACGCAGTCCGATGTTCCAGCCGATCAGGGCATAACTGATCGCCAGCAGCCAGAGCGGAAGTTCGATCTTGAACAACCCGAACCCTTGAAGCAGCGCGCCGAGAACCAACGGCACGGTGATCGTGCCGCCCTGAATGCGAAAGCGCACCGCAATGTAGGCGGACAGGCAGGTGAGGGCGACAGTGGCGGCCAGCGCCTGCCAGTCGACCGACGGGAAGAGGATGAAGGGCGGCGCTTCGCCACCATCGGCGGCAACCCAGAGGCGCGAGACAACCGAGGCCGCCACCGCGACGAAGACCACCCGCAGATATTGCATGAAGGCGACGAGACGGGCATCGGCGCCATAAGCTTCGGACATGATGACCATCGCGGACGCCGCGCCTGGCGAGGAACCCCAAACCGCGGTCGTTCCCGGCAAGACCTGCCAGCGCGTCAGCAGCCAGCCAAGGCCGGCCGCGGCAACGATGACGGAGAAGATCATCGCGAGAAAAAGTGGCGCGTCGGTCGCCATGGTCTTGAGGATATCGACAGTGATGGCGCGCGCCATCAGAAAACCGACGAGCGCCTGCCCGAAGAGGAGTGGCCAGCGCGGCACCTGAAGCGATCCCTGCCCGATGGAAAGGGCAAGGATGATTGCAGCCACCATCGGGCCGATAAGGAGCGAGGCTGGCAGCCCGAGCATTTCAAGCCCGACCACAAGCAGGGTCGAGATACTGAGCAGGAGAATCCATCGCGGCAGGCTGGCGTATCGAAAGAAACGGCTGGCGTCGTACAACGGCATGATTCCCATGCATGTCTTGCCAATGCTGGAGCCGCGATCAGGCGAAGCAGGAGAGCAGCACTGGCTGGCAAAAGAAGCCGGCCGGAGGGCCGGAGGATATGCGCCGATATAGGCGCCTGCCGGGGAAGCGGTCAATTGCGAAATCCTGTCGGTTTCGCGAGGTCAGAGGCTGACACGCTCCGCCAGGAAGTCGAGCAGGGCCCGCACGCGAGCCGGCAACGGACCGCCCTGGCCAATGTAGACGGCGTAGAACTCCTCGATGTCGCCGGGGTTGAGATCCTCGAGAACCGGAATCAGTCGCCCGGTCTCGATATCGGCGCGAACGGTGAAGGTGGCGAGGCGGACCAGGCCTGCACCTGACAGCGCCATATATCGCATCGCTTCGCCGTCGCCCACCTGGACGCCTGGCGTAATCGGCAGGCCAATGGTCTCGCCGCCATCGAGTAACGGCCAGCCCTGAACGCTGCGTGCGTAGGAGAAGCCGACACGGCGATGGCGCTTCAAATCGGTGATCGACTTCGGTTCGCCTTCGCGTTTCAAATAATCCGGCGATGCCACGATGACGTTGCGGGTGAAGCCAAGCTTGCGCGCAATGAGGCTAGAGCTCTTCAACGGTCCAGCGCGGATCGCCACATCGGCGCGATCCTCGACAAGATCGACAATGGCATCGGTATGAGAGATGTCGAGGGTGACGGCGGGATTGAGCGCCAGAAAATCCGAAACGAGCGGTGCAAGGATATGATGGCCGAAGGAAGCGCTCGTGTTGATGCGGATGGGACCCGCGGCCTGCTCGCCGGCGGAGGCGTAGCGTTCGGCCTCCGCGATGTCCGCAAGGATCGAAACGCTACGCTCATAAAAGGCGGATCCCTCCGGCGTCAGATGCAGCTTGCGGGTCGAACGGTTGACGAGGCGAGCGCCAAGGCGTGCCTCAAGGCGCGCCACAAGCTTGCTGACGGCAGATGGTGTCATGCGGCAGGCACGCGCTGCGGCCGTGAAACCGCCGAGTTCGACGGCACGCACGAAGACTTCCATTTCGCCGGAGCGATTGATGTCTTGTCGACTCATGATGAATTCAATTCATGGATAGTTTTCCTCCCGGCAATCTATATCACGATAGATTCAGTGTCTATCTCTTCTGAAGTCCACAACAGGAGACCGACCATGGAATACAGAAATCTCGGCGCATCGGGCCTCAGGGTGCCGGTTTTGAGCTTCGGTGCGGGAACATTCGGAGGCTCGGGTCCGCTCTTCGGTGCCTGGGGCAACACGGACGCCGCCGAAGCTCGACGCTTGATCGACATTTCGCTGGAAGCGGGCGTCAATCTCTTCGACACCGCAGATGTCTATTCGGGCGGCGCCTCCGAGGAAGTCCTTGGCCAGGCTATCGCCGGCCGGCGCGACGCCGTGCTGATCTCAACCAAGATCGCGCTACCGATGGGCGACGGACCGGGTGAGTGGGGAACGTCGCGCTCGCGCCTGATACGTTCCACTGACGAGGCGTTGAAACGCCTAGGGACCGACTATATCGACCTGTTGCAGCTCCATGCGTTCGATGCTTCGACGTCGATCGAAGAGGTACTCGCAACACTGGACGGGCTGATCGCGGCAGGGAAAATCCGCTATGTCGGCGTCTCCAATTTCGCGGGATGGCAGCTGATGAAGTCGCTCGGCATTGCTGGGCGGCATGGCTACCCGCGCTATGTTGCGCATCAGGTCTACTACTCCCTTGCCGGCCGCGATTACGAATGGGAACTGATGCCGCTTGCTGCCGACCAGGGCGTCGGTGCGTTGGTCTGGAGTCCGCTTGCCTGGGGCCGTCTCACCGGCAAGGTCCGCCGTGGCCAACCATTGCCAGAAGGCAGTCGGCTGCACCAGACGGCTGAATTCGGGCCGCCGGTCGATGATGAGAAGCTCTATGATATCGTAGATGCGCTGCTGGAGATTTCCGAGGAAACGGGCAAGACCGTCCCGCAGATCGCGCTCAATTGGCTGATCGGTCGCCCCACTGTTTCCAGCGTCATTATCGGCGCGCGCAACGAGGAGCAACTGCGGCAGAATCTCGGTGCCGTCGGCTGGTCATTGGCGAAGGAGCAGGTGGAAAAGCTCGACAAAGCGAGCAGTGTAACCGCGCCCTATCCCTACTTCCCATACCGCAGGCAGGAAGCGTTTGCGCGGCTAAACCCGCCGGTGGTCTAAGGGTGCTCGATCGGGGACAGTTCTCCGTAATCATGCACTAGACAGGCGCCGTCTCTTGTCTCATACCAACCTGCCTCCGGGTGTGAAGGTGAAGGAGATCAAAGAGATGGCGCTCAAAGATGCAAAATCCGGAACACGGAACGAAACAGGCATCACCGCCGCTCTTGCTGTTCTGAAACAGAGCTTTGGTGAGCGCTTCCAGACCGGCGAGGCGTTCCGTGCACAGCACGCGCATACTACTACCTACATCCCGGCTCAGCTGCCAGACGGCGTGCTCTTTGCAGAGAGTGCCGACGATGTGAAGGCTGCAGTCAAGATTTGCGCCGAGCACAAGGTGCCGGTCATTGGCTTCGGCACCGGCTCGTCGCTGGAAGGGCAGGTCAATGCGCCGAATGGCGGTATATCGATCGATTTCAGTCGAATGAACCGGGTTCTTGAAGTCAATGCTGAGGATCTCGATTGTACCGTCGAGCCCGGGGTGACGCGGGAGGAGCTCAATACCTATCTCCGTGACACTGGTCTATTCTTCCCCATCGATCCCGGAGCAAACGCTTCGATCGGTGGCATGACTTCGACGCGGGCCTCCGGAACGAATGCCGTGCGTTACGGCACGATGAAGGACAATGTGCTTGCCGTGACCGCGGTTACTGCGAACGGAGAAGAAATCCGTACCGCACGACGCGCCCGCAAGTCGTCAGCCGGCTACGATATGACCCGGTTGTTTGTCGGCGCGGAAGGCACGCTTGGCATACTAACGTCGGTGACGCTGAGGCTGCAGGGCATCCCGCAGAAGATCGGCGGTGGCGTCTGCGCCTTTCCGACTGTTCGGGCCGCCTGCGATGCCGTCATCATGACCATCCAGATGGGCATTCCGGTCGCCCGCATCGAACTTCTCGATGCGCTGCAAATTCGTGCCTGCAATGCCTATTCCAAGCTGAACTACGAGGAAACGCCGACGCTCTTCCTCGAATTTCATGGCACGGATGAAACCGTTGCCCTGCAATCGGAACAGTTTGCCGAGATTGCCTCCGAATGTGGAGGCGGCGCGTTCTCATGGACAGTCAACGCCGAGGAGCGCAGCAGGCTCTGGAAGGCAAGGCACGATGCCTACTGGGCATCGCGCGCGCTGGCGCCGGAATTGGCCGCGCTCTCGACGGATGTCTGCGTGCCTATTTCCCGTCTTGCCGATTGTATCGGCGAGACGCAGATCGATATAGAGGAACATGGCCTGCTGGCGATGATCGTCGGGCATGCAGGCGATGGAAACTTCCATGTGCTCCTGTTGTTCGACGACAAGACCGAGGAGGGCATTGCCGCTGCCGAGGCCTTTGTCGGCAGGCTCAACGCTCGCGCTCTGGCGATGGACGGCACCTGCACTGGCGAGCACGGCATCGGCCAGGGCAAGATGGCATTCCTGGAAGAGGAGCTCGGCGGCACGGTTGAACTGATGCGGCAGGTCAAGAAGGCGCTCGATCCGGATGATATCTTCAATCCTGGCAAGATATTCCACCGCACCTGAAGTGGGATTCCGTCGAGCCTGTAGGCCGGCAGGGTTGACGCTACGGAAGATTGACTGGCGATGAGGCGAATTCATCTCCAAATCAATTAAATAGGGCATGATGTTGCCCGAAAGCTGCTTCACAGCTTTCGGGATCATGCTCTAGTGTCCGCAATGGATTCCCGAATGGAGAATAGTTGAGTTGGTAGGCCGGTTCCTCGTCTTTTTGGGCGGAGTGATTGTGGTGGCGCTGTTCGTAGCGCTGCTGGCACCGCTGTTTATCGATTGGACCGATTTCCGAAAGAATTTCGAGGATCAGGCGAGCCGGATTATCGGCAAAAAGGTCGTCGTGCACGGAGCGGTGGACGCGCGCCTTCTGCCGTTCCCTTCGGTGACGCTGCATGATGTGCGCGTTGGACAGGAGGTCGACGGGTCGCCGATCGTGCAGATCGAGCAGTTCTCCATGGATGCTGAACTCGCGCCTTTCCTTTCCGGCGAGGCGTTGATCTTCGACATGCGCGTGGTCAATCCGCGGGTGAAGCTGCGCCTCTTGAAGGATGGCACGCTCGATTGGACCCGTGGCAGCCAACCCGAAATTCCGGCCAAGACGGTTGTTCTCGAAAACGTCCACGTTACTGGCGGCGATATTCAGTTCATTGACGATCAGTCAGGGCGGTCGCGCCGCATCACAGGACTGAACGCCGAAATGTCGGCTAAGTCGCTTGCCGGTCCGTGGAGGATCGAAGGCGATGCGGCGCTGGATGGCGCACATGGGAGTTTCATGATCGCCAGCAATCAGCCTGATGAGAACGGGATCCTGCGGATGCGCACGCGACTGCAGCCCGACAAGCAACCGGTGATCGTCGATCTCGATGGCGAGTTGAAACTTGTCGACCGCAGGCCGAACTATCAGGGAGCGATATCTGCATCGATCGAGAGCCGGAACGCCAAGGCGGCCGACAAGACCGATGTTCCTCCGCGACTGAAAGGCAAGTTCGAGCTTACGAACGAGAGCATTCGTATACCGGAATACCGTCTCGAGATCGGAGCCACCGATGATCCCTATGTGGTCACGGGCGAGGCGACCCTGGACACCGGAAGCCAGCCGCAATTCCTGCTGATTGCGAACGGCCAGCAGATCGACGTCAATCGCATCGGCAATCAGGGTGCGAATGGCAAGACGACGCGCGATCCCGGCCTATCGGCGCGGCAGCGCCTGAACGCGCTGATTCAGATCGTTTCGCAAGTGCCTGTACCGCAGGTGCCGGGTAAGGCAACCGTTCGGTTGCCGGCGATCGTCGCCGGCGACACGACAATCCGCGATATCCAGCTCGATGTGCAACCCGCTGGCAAGGGCTGGATCATCGACAACGTGGTCGGCACGCTTCCGGGACGCACACAGGTGGAAGGCCAGGGCAAGCTCAATTTGCAGGGGCAAGCATCGTTCGTTGGGCAGATCACGGTGGCCTCCAATCAGCCCACGGGCCTTGCGGCATGGCTTTCCGGCTCAGTCGATCCGGCGATCCGGCAACTGCGGCAGGCGGGCTTTTCCGCTGATGTCAGCCTCACGCATGACCGGCAGACGTTCAACAACCTGGAAATCGCCGTTGGACAGGCCACGTTGAAGGGTCGGATGGACCGACAGGCGTTGGCCAACCAGGTACCGACGCTTGATGTCGCGCTTGCCGGCGACGCACTCGATCTGGATGCACTGCGTGCGCTGACAGGGCTGTTCACCGGCCAGGATGGCGGCGACAACGTACTCGATCACAAGATCACTGCACGGCTCAAGGCCGACAAGTTTACAGCCTTCGGCGTCGAAGCGGGCGATGTCGAGGCGAGCTTTGCAATTGCCGATGGGGCTCTCGCGGTCGACAAGCTTTCTATCAAGAACCTGGCGGGTGCCGAAGTGACTGCGACCGGTCGCGCCGAGGGATCGCTGCTCGATTACAAGGGCTCTGGGGAAATCACCTTCAAATCGGCGGATCCGGGCTCATTCTTCACAATGCTCAAGCAGCATCTGCCGCAGCATCCGGTCATGGATAGGCTTGTGCGCAATGCCGCATGGTACACGAATACCGCACTGCGCGGAGCTTTGACTCTCGGAGGCGACGAGGGCGACGGCCTGACACTGACATTGGCGGGGGTGACCAACGGCAGTCGTGTCAACCTCGACTACCGCATGTCGGATCTTCTGGCGCTGACGGGCAAGGGCACAACGAGCCTTGAGGCGACGCTTGAGAACAGCGTCACCTCGATCCTGTTTGGGCAGGCGGGTCTTGATCCGTTGCCGGTCGAGGCCGATGCCAATGGCCGCCTGACCCTGAAGGTGCAGGCAGAAGGAACGGATCCTGCCGACGCCCAGCTGACATTTGCCACCGACCGCACATCGTTTACGGCTGGCGGCAAAGTGGACGTTCGCCCGCAGGCCTTCATGAACGGACAGCTTGCAGTATCCCTGGAGAGTGCCGATCTTGATCCGTATCTTGTCATGAACGGCATCGCTGTGCCGCAAATGGGTACGGGCCTGCCGTTCAAGCTGACAACGAACGCGACCATCGATGGCGACAAGATTTCCTTTGCGGATATCGCAGGACATGCCGCCGACAACGAGTTCAGCGGCGCCCTGACCGTCGACCGTAAAGCGGAAAAGACCACGGCGACGGGCGAATTGGCGCTATCCAAGGCCGATGCCACCTGGCTAGGGGAAGCTGTTTACGGACCTATGACGGATGCGGCGACCGGCGACCTGTCGGCCGGCGCGCTGGGCTTGCCGATCTTCAAGGATTTGGACGTCAACCTCAAGCTCTCCGCCAAGCAATTCTGGCCTGGCTGGTCCGGCGCGATTTCGGATTTCACGTCAAACGTGGCCTACAGGGGCGACGAATTGCAGCTGAACGACATCAAGGGCGGTTGGGATGGCGGCAGCGTCAACGGCAGCCTGCTGTTTACCAATGCTGACGGTACGGGCTTCTTCCAGACGCAACTGGTGCTGGCAGATGCGGATTTGGCCGGTGTCGTGTGGCCCCGCGATGGCGCGCCGGTCGCCAACGGCAAGTTCGGGCTTGGGCTCTCCATGGAGGCTTCCGGCAAGTCCATGAAGGATATCGCTGGTTCTTTGAACGGCTCCGGCGAGCTTCGGCTTGGCGATATCAGCGTACGTGGTCTCAATCTCGGCATGCTGGCGCCATTACTGGCCGCCACCGATCCGATGCAGGATCAGCTGAATGCCGGCAAGGTTCATCCGATCGTCGAGACCTTGCTCAACAACGGCGAAGCGAAGCTGCCGCCGACTGCGATTCCGTTCAACGTGACGGATGGGGTTCTGCGCTTTCAGAACGTCAGCGTGACGACCGACCAGGCAAAGCTCGTCGGCAACGGCCAGATCGACCTGCCACAGGAGCGCATCAATGCGTCGCTCAACATTGCACTGAATCCGGGTGGCGAGGTGCTTCCCGGTGCGGAGCCTGCGGTACGACTCGACTTTTCAGGACTGCTCGCGTCGCCTGGGCGAACCATTGATGTCACGGACATCACCGGCTTCTTGTCGTTGCGCGCCTACGAGCGCGAACGCCGGCGCGTCGAGCGCCTGCAGTCCAACGTACTGGAGAAGCAGCGACTGCGCCGTGAAGTTGCTCTCTACAAGTTCAACGATATCGAGCGCCAGAAGGCCGCAGCCTTCGAGGCGCAACGGCAGGCGGAAGAGCAGCGCCTGAGAGCTTTGGCCGCGCAGGCCGAGCGCGATAGGCAGGCAGCGGAAGCGAAAGCAAAGGCTGACGCTGAAGCCGAAGCGCGCGCCAAGGCAAAGGCGGCGGAGGACGCAAAAGCGGCCGCAGAGGCGGCGCGACGGGCACAGGAGCAGCTTACCGTGCCCCCGGAGAACTCACTCAATTTCGAAACGGTGCCGGGGTTGCCGGGCGTGCAGGTGCCGCAGTAGTGTGTTTGCGATCGCGGTATGTGGGTATCCTCACGCGCGGTAGCCTTCGAGGCGAACTAGCCCGCGCTCTCGGATTTCAGCCAATGAAGGACATAGACGCGCAGCGCTGACGAGAGGTTGCTCTCCGGCTGTCGCTGATCGTCTATGTCGGAAATCAAGGCTGCGAGTGGGATGGCGCGCGCTTTGGCGATTATGTTCAACTCGGTCCAGAACTCGTCTTCCAACGAGAAGCTGGTGCGGTGTCCGTGTAGAGTAGCCGAGTGCTTGCGGATCATCGCAAGGCTTCAGAATTCGGTTCGAGCCGCTGACACGTTGATTCCAGAAAGCCTGCCAACTGATTGATCCCGGAATCTTTTGCGTTTCTCGGGGCGCTCATTTGTCGTCTTCAGATTTCTCTATCCGGCCTTGCTGATGAGAGCGTTCGGCCTTCTCATTGAGCGCCTTCGTCAGCTGCTTCTCGGCCTTGGTGCGGCCAAAGGAGATACGGTTTTGCTCCGCCTGCCTCGCCTTGTCGGCGCGGGCCTGTTTCTTTTTGAACTGGCGGAGATTGACGACTTCGGCGGTCACGGTTGGCCTCGATCGGAATTGAAAAAGGGAAGCAGTTGCTTCCCTTGGTTTTACTGCTTCTTTCGGAAGGCGTCGAGCGAGACGACCGAGCCGGGTTTCTTTTCCTCGCCATCGGCTTTGGCGGCGGGCGTTTCCTCGGACTTCTCGGACGCAACCGGATAGGCGGTGATTTCAGCGGCGGGAAGCTCTTCGCTGTCAGCGAGAGGCACGTCGAATTCCAGCTCGAAGTTCACGGACGGGTCATAGAAGCCGCGGATGGCGTTGAACGGAATGAAGAGCTTTTCCGGAACATCCGAGAAGGAAAGGCCGATCTCGAAAGTGGTCTCCGTGATCTTCAGTTCCCAGAACTGGTGCTGGATGACGATAGTCATCTGTTCCGGATACTTCGCCTTCAGGTGCTGCGAGATGCGAACACCAGGGGCGCCGGTCAGAAAGGTAATGAAGAAATGATGCTCGCCCGGCAGGCGGCCCGTCGCGGCAACTTCAGACAAAACCTTGCGGATGACGCCACGCAGCGCGTCCTGTGCCAGAATGTCGTAACGGATGTGATCCTGCCCCATGCTTTCCTGTCTTTCTTTTGGTTCGGACTCGTTTCCCAAGGCTGTATGGCATGCCAAGACGCCCTGGAAAAGGCCTGAGCCGAGTCATGCTTGACCAAACCATACATGATTTGCGCGCAAGGGAGAAGGTGAAGGCTTCTGTTGCCAGGTGCCTTCGGACCCCGCCTAGAGGTGCGAACCACTAGGGCTTTATTTGAAGTGTCACACCGCGATTAAGCAGCGAGACGAGCTTCCGCATAGTTGTCGTTTGCAACTACAATTTTAGCCCGATAACGGCGGTACAATGCCGAGCAAAAAGACGATCTTTACACCCTTGTCGATCCTGTTTCGCCCCCATCAAAAGCCGGCCATCTTGTTGCAAGCCGCCGGTTTTTGGTGGAGGCGCCGGGTACCGCCCCCGGGTCCAATAGGTTTATTACACCGCTCATTTATCGCCATAGCCGGCCCGAGGACCGGCATGGCTGATATAGTGTTTTCCGCCTCGGTTGGGAAGAGGTGTTGTCACAAAACCGTTTCGTAGTGAGCGGGACTGCAGGAATTTCGCCCGTGCTCTAGCAGACGGCCGTTGCCTCATTGAAAACACCGCGCTTCTTGAGCAGACTCACCATACCGGTCGCAGCGCCCACGACGGCCATGAAGAAGACAAGAAGAGATAGATAGGGGAGAGACAGCGCATTGGCTGCGCTGGCGACCCGGTAGATCTCGATCAGGAGAACGGCCAGAAGCGCGGCGGAAACAGTCGAATAGTCCTTCGCGATGACGCGTTTCGCATTGAACACCATCCCTTGCGTTGCCGGCGCAAAATTGCCAAGGCGAAGCATCCAGCGCGGAACGTCGGCGTCGCCAAACTTGTTTTCGAGAAATGCTTCCTCGGCGTAGACGATGCATTGGTAGATGAGCATGAAGAGCGCTATGCCGACAACTACGACCATTGGATTTCCATGCAGCAAGAAGACCGCTGCATAGATCAGCATGTTTCCGACATAGAGCGGGTTGCGGCAGACCCGAACATCCCCTCGGTCACCAGATCGCTGGCGTAGACGCGCTTCTTCAGGCCGCCTCGCTGAATATAGGCATAGTCGATCACGGTTGCGCGCAAAGCCAGGCCGGCAAGCAGGATCAGAAGTGCAACTACGTCTTTAACACGCTCCGCCGTAACGCTTCCCCCGATTTCCGAGGGGGGTAGCGTCATCAGAAACAAGGTGACAATTATGAGCGGGAACACCTGATTGCGATATTTGAAGAAGAAGTTCCCGATATGGATCATGGCTGTTTTCATTTCTGCGCCCAGACTCACTTGACGGCCACGATGCCGCAGAAATTGTACCAGCGGAAAAAGACCTCGACACTGCGGAAGCCGACCTCTTTCAGAAGCTGCATGTTCTCTTCCAGACGATAGGGGATGAGCACATTTTCAAGCGCTTCGCGCTTCTAGGCGATCTCGATTTCGGAGTAGCCGTTTCGTCGCTTGAAGTCGTAATAGTGCTGGATGAACAGCCGGTTGAAGGCCGTATCCTCGCTGGTCAATTTCTCAACGAGGAGCAGGCAGCCCTGATCGTTCAGGCCGGAGAAGATCATCTTCATTACGCGCTCGCGAAACAGCGGGCGAATGAATTGCAGCGTCAGCAGCATGGTGACGACGCTGGCGTTCTCCATGTGAAGACCCTGGTGGAGATCGACGACTTTCAAGTCGATCGGGCGCCGCGCGTCTGCATGCTCGATTTTCTGTGCCGCCTTTTCCAGCATGTCAGGGGCATTGTCGATGCCGATGAAAGTGACGTTCGGATCGATCATTCGGTCGAGCGTAAGCAATGTCGTCGCCGTCGAGCAGCCGATATCGTAGAGATTGGTGTTCGGTACGGCGAAGTCCAGCGCCAACTCACAGACCATCCGCTGCATTTCTTCGTAATACGGCACGGATCGGCTGACCATGTCGTCAAAGACATCTGGTGAAGTCGCCAATCGGCTGATCCTCTTTGGCGAATTCTTCGTCCCGCCGCTCTGTTCGCAGCTGCAATCGTATCGGGCTCTCTGCCATCATTTCCCCCCCCCAAAAAAAAGCGGTTGGTCCCAAAGGAGAGCGGCGTGAATTGCCGCTAATATACTGACAGTGCTGAAACCCCGTGGAGCGCCCCCGCGCTGAGCATAGGGCGACACGCAAACCTGACGGTAGCCTGAAAGCGCCTCCGACCGTCTGGTAGGTATCGCGGAGAATTGCCGGGATAATAGCCGCACTATGATTGGTTTCGACGGGCAAAACGCCTAAATAGGTACGGAACGGAATCGGCGGCGGACGATGAAGCAGTATCTCGATCTCTTGAAGCATGTCATGGAACACGGAACCGATCGTGGCGATCGAACGGGCACCGGCACACGCTCGGTGTTCGGCTATCAAATGCGGTTCGATCTTCAGGAGGGCTTTCCGGTCCTGACGACCAAGAAGCTGCATCTGCGTTCGATCATCCACGAGCTTCTCTGGTTTCTTCGCGGCGACACCAATATCGGCTACCTCAAGGACAATGGCGTCTCGATCTGGGACGAATGGGCTGATGAAAACGGCGACCTTGGGCCGGTCTACGGCGCACAGTGGCGTTCCTGGCCTGCTCCCGATGGCGGCCATATCGACCAGATCTCCAATCTCGTTTCGGGCATCGTCAAGAACCCGAATTCACGCCGGCATATCGTTTCGGCATGGAACCCCGCCGAGGTGGATGACATGGCGTTGCCACCTTGCCATTGCCTGTTCCAGTTCTATGTCGCCGACGGGAAGCTGTCCTGTCAGCTCTATCAGCGTTCGGCCGACATCTTCCTTGGCGTACCCTTCAACATTGCCTCGTATGCCCTGCTGACGATGATGGTGGCGCAGGTAACGGGCCTGAAGCTCGGCGATTTCGTGCACACGCTCGGCGATGCGCATCTGTATCACAACCACTTCGAGCAGGCGAAGCTGCAGCTGACGCGCACGCCAAAGCCATTGCCGTTCATGCGGATCAACCCCGACGTGAAGGACATCTTCGGCTTCAAGTTCGATGATTTCGAGCTGGTCGGCTACGAAGCCGACGCCAGCATCAAGGCGCCGATCGCGGTTTGATCGGGGAGTTCTGACGCGGCGAGTTCCGGTTGGCGCAGCGCTGTCTATCACGGCTTCCACGAGCTCAGGCCTACCAGCGGCCGATCTCACCATGGATTTTTGACGCATGCCATAGGTGGCTTCACCGCTGGCGACTGACTGCTGGCCATTCGGCGCTTGGGAGCGGCGGGCTAAGTGGTCGCGCAGCGTAAAGGGACTCAGCGCGGAGATCCAAAAGACCGTCTGGGCCGGTTTCCTGCCCAGCCTACCGACACTACATGTCCGTGACTTTTGCTCAGCAGCGGGGAGCGTTGATGCGCGACCTCCGGTTGGTTTAACTTAGATCGTTCCAAAATATTCTAGATCGACACCGACCCAATTTCTTGCGAACAAGCAAGCGCCGTAGATGATATTGATGTATTTTCCGTGGCTTAGATATTTCGAAGCGTAGAGGCGTAATTCCTGTATGGCGATTGCTTTTCCCGCAAGAAATGCGGAATTGCCACTTGACAAAATTGGAACGTTCCAATTATTTGGGCGCCGTGGCTAAGGCCATTGGAGGATCTCATGACAAAAGGGCGGGTCACCGTCATCGATATTGCGAAGGCGGCGGGCGTCTCCAAGTCGACCGTTTCGCTTGTCTTGCAAGGATCGTCCCTGGTGAACGACGGCACGAGAGCGAAGGTCAATGCGGTGATGCGCGAGCTTGGCTACGTGTACAATCGCGGAGCCGCCAATCTGCGCCAATCCGGTTCGAAGTCGAAAATTATCGGCGTGGTGGTCAACGATCTGACCAACGGGTTCTTCGCGGAACTCGCCGTTGGTGTGGACATGGTCGTCCAGTCCGCGGGATTCGTCCAGTTCCTGTCCAATACCAGCGAGAACCTGGACCGACAGCGGGAAGTTATCGCCTCCATGCGCGAGCATGGGATTTCAGGGCTGATCATGTCGCCCGCCCGTGCGACCGAAGCCGCTGACCTGAAGCCGCTGGTCGCCGCTGGCATTCCCGTCGTCGTGGCTGTCCGCAACGTTCCGGGAGCTAAGGTCTCGTCCGTCGTTTCGGACAATCGCGAGGGAATATCTGCTGGCGTGCAGCATCTCGCTTCGCTTGGCCACCGCCGGATCGCATTCATCGGCGGCTTTAGTGATACGGCGGTCTTCGACGAGCGCATCGACGGCTATCGCGGCGCAATAGCGGCTTGCGGCCTTGAGCTTGACGAAGATCTTATCCTGCCTTCCGCCCCCTCGAGAGCTGGTGGTGTCGATGCGATCGGCCGAGCGCTGGCAATCGCTGCCGCTCCCACTGCCGCTGTGTGTTTCAACGACGCAGTCGCGTTCGGTGTGTGCGACGGGCTTCGCGCCCAGCGCCTCGAGCCTGGACGTGACTTTGCAGTGGTCGGCTTCGATGACGTCATCGAGGCAAAGGCCGCCGTTCCGGCGCTGACGACGATCTCGGTGGATCCGCAGGGAATGGGCAGGCGCGCCGCGCAACTGCTTCTGAAGCAGATCAGCGCGGGTAGGGCGGAAGCGGAGTCGATCGTCTCCTCTGTCCGGCTCGTGGTCCGGGAGACCTGTGGAGCAAACCTGGCAGGCGGTTCCAACAGGAGGCAGGCATGAGTTGGTCGCTGGCGACGGGTCCCGCCGTTGTCGAGGCGGCGAAAAGCGGCTCGGCCGTGAAAATCGAAACAGGGCTTTGAGTAATCAGATGAGCAAGCACATTACCCCGACGGATGCCGCAGCACTGATCCCCGACGGAGCGGTTGTCTCCGTATCGTCGTCGAGCGGCCTCGGTTGCCCCGACCTGATGCTGAAGGCGATCGGCGAGCGCTTCGATAGCACCGGTCATCCGCGCGATATCACGACGCTGCATCCCATCGCGGCGGGCGACATGAGCGGTATCAGGGGTGTGGACTATATCGCCAAGAAGGGCCTGCTCAAATGTATCATCGGCGGCTCCTATCCGTCGGGACCATCCAGTGCGGAGCCGCCGCTGATCTGGCAAATGATCACGAACAACGAAATTCCGGCCTACAACATTCCCTCGGGCATCATGTTCGATATTCACCGGGAGGCTGCCGCCAAACGCCCGGGTGTCCTGACAAAGGTGGGCATCGACACGTTCGTGGATTCAAAGAGGCAGGGTTGCGCGATGAACGACCTCGCTGCCCAGGACCCGGTGGTCAAGCGCGTCTCGTTCGAAGGCGACGACTACCTGTTCTTCCCGTCGATCGTGCCGCAGGTCGTCATCATCCGCGCGACGACCGCGGACGAGCGCGGCAACCTGACTTATGAACACGAGGGTGCCTATCTCGGCGGTCTCGACCAGGCGCTTGCTGCCCGCAACAATGGCGGCATCGTCATCGCTCAGGTCAAGCGGATCACCAAGGAAGGTTCGCTGAAGCCGCATGACGTGCGCGTCCCCGGTATGCTCGTCGATTACGTGATCGTCGATCCGGACCAGAAGCAGACCACTCAGACGCTCTACGATCCGGCTATCTCAGGCGAGATCTTTCGCCCGTTGGAGAGCTTCCGCGTTCCGGAATTCAACATCCAGAAGGTCATCGCGCGCCGCGTTGCCCAAGAGTTGCAGGCAGGCAGCTGCGTCAATCTGGGCTTCGGCATTTCCGCCAACGTGCCGCGCATCCTCCTTGAGGAAGGGCTGCACGGCTCCGTCACCTGGGTCATCGAACAGGGTGCCGTCGGCGGTGTCCCGTTGCTGGACTTCGCGTTCGGCTGTGCATCCAACGCCGACGCCTATATGCCCTCGCCATACCAGTTCACCTATTTCCAGGGCGCCGGCTTCGACGCCTCGTTGCTCTCCTTCCTCGAGATCGGCCGTGATGGCTCGGTGAACGTTTCGAAGTTGTCGTTCCGTCCCCACGTCACCGCGGGTGCCGGCGGCTTCGTCGATATCACGGCGCGTGCGAAGAAGATCGTCTTCTCGGGGATGTTCAATGCCGGCGCAAAGCTCGCGATCGTCGACGGCAAGCTCGTGATCGAGAAGGAAGGCAAGTTGAAGAAGCTCGTCAACGAGGTCGAGCATGTCACCTTCTCCGGCAAGCGGGCGATCGAGCAGGGCCAGGACATCACTTATGTCACCGAACGATGCGTGATGAAGCTGACGCCTAAAGGCATTGTTCTCACGGAGATTGCGCCGGGTGTCGACCTGCAGGCCCATATCCTCGATCAGTCCGAGTTCTCGCTCATCATAGCAGAGGACCTCAAGGTCATGGATGCGAAACTCTTTGGTGAAGCAAACATCGGCCTGACTCTACCGAAGAAGAGCGCCCGCGTCCTGGAGGGCACGTTCAATGGCTAGCGGCACGGTCAAGATCCACGTCGAAGATCACATCGCGATCATGACGGTATCGCGTCCGGAAAAGCTGAATGCGCTTGATCTCGACATGCTCAAGGCGCTCGCAGATGCCGCCGATGACGTCGAGGCTAACGGCGACGTTCGTGTGGCGATCCTGACAGGCGAAGGCAAGGGCTTCTCAGCGGGCGGCGACATCAAGGCCTGGGGCGGCATGCGGCCACAGGAGTTTGGTCATGCCTGGGTACGCCACGGACATCGCATCTTCGAAAGACTTGCGACCCTCAGAATGCCTCTGATCGCGGCCTTGAACGGCCATGCGCTCGGCGGTGGGCTGGAGCTTGCCGGCGTCGCCGACATTCGCATTGCCGAAGAGCACATCAAGATCGGACTTCCGGAAACAGGCCTCGGCATGGTTCCCGGCTGGTCGGGCACGCAGCGTCTTGTGAAGCGCTTCGGCGCGCAGGTGGTCAGGCGCATGGCGCTGGGCGGTGAGATCTTCACCGCCGAGGAAGCCCGCGCGCTTAGCATCGTCGATGTGGTGACATCGACCGGTAATGCCGTGGAAGCGGCCAAGGAATATGCGGCCCGCATCGCGATGAGGGGGCCGGCTGCTCTTGAAGTGGTCAAGCTGATGATTGCCTCCGCGAACGGCGAGGACAATGGCACGGCCGTCGAGGCGCTGGGCTCGATCCTCGTTGCGAAGACCGGCGACCTCAATGAGGGGGTGGCTTCGTTCACCGAAAAACGCCCTGCACACTTTAAAGGAGAATGGTAATGACGGTTCTGGTTACTCCCAAGGCGCTTAGCGATCACAAGGCCCGCGACTTCAAGATGCTGGTCGATGGCAAGTGGGAGGCCGGCTCCGGCCAGCCGATCGAGCGCGTGGCGCCAAGCCATGGCGTCGTCGTGAGCCGCTTTCCGGCGGGAAGCAAAGCCGATGCCGAGCGCGCCATCAAAGCCGCCCGCAAGGCGTTTGACACGGGTCCCTGGCCCAGAATGACGGCATCCGAACGTTCCGCCATCTTGCTCAAGGCTGCCGACCTGATCTCAGCCCGTGCGGACGAACTCGCCTACCTGGACGCGATCGAGGCCGGCAAGCCGATCTCCCAGGTGCGCGGCGAAATCGCCGGTTCGGTCGACATTTGGCGATACGCAGCGGCGCTCGCCCGCGATCTTCATGGCGAAAGTTACAACACGCTTGGAGACGGCACGCTGGGCGTTGTCCTGCGTGAGGCGATCGGCGTCGTATCGATCATCACTCCCTGGAACTTCCCCTTCCTGATCGTCGGCCAGAAGCTTCCCTTTGCGTTGGCGGCGGGCTGCACCACGGTCGTCAAGCCATCCGAACTGACCTCGGGCTCGACGCTGGTTCTTGGCGAAATCCTTCAGGAAGCAGGCGTGCCCGATAGCGTCGTCAACATTGTCACCGGCACGGGACCAGAGGTCGGCGCGATCATGACGTCCCATCCTGAGGTCGACATGGTGTCGTTCACCGGCTCAACCGGCGTCGGCAAGCTCACCATGACGAATGCCGCGCAGACGCTGAAGAAGGTCTCGCTGGAACTGGGCGGCAAGAACCCGCAGATTGTATTCCCGGATGCGGATCTCGATGCGTTCATCGACGCGGCCGTCTTCGGCGCCTATTTCAATGCCGGCGAGTGCTGCAATGCGGGCTCGCGCCTTATCCTGCACAAGAGCATCGCTTCCGATGTGGTCAAGCGCGTCGCCGAACTCGCCAAGGACGTCAAGGTTGGCGATCCGCTCGATCCGACAACGCAAGTGGGCGCGATCATCACGCCGCAGCATCTGGAAAAGATTGCCGGTTACGTGGCCAGTGCGACGAGCAGCGGTGCGCAGGTGGCGCATGGCGGCGAAAAGCTCGACTTGGGCATGGGGCAATACATGGCGCCGACGATCCTCGAAGCTGTCACGCCAGGCATGGCGGTTGCGCGCGAGGAAGTCTTCGGACCGGTGCTGTCCGTCCTCACGTTCGAAACCACCAGTGAGGCGATCGCGATCGCCAACTCCATAGACTACGGCCTTTCCGCTGGCGTCTGGAGCCGTGACTTCGACACCTGCCTGACGATCGGTCGGAAGGTCAGGGCAGGGACGGTCTGGATGAACACCTTCATGGACGGCGCCTCCGAGCTGCCGTTCGGAGGATACAAGCAATCCGGCCTCGGCCGCGAACTCGGCCGCCATGCGGTGGAGGATTACACCGAGACCAAGACGCTCAACATGCATATCGGCGCCCGGACAAACTGGTGGATGCCGAAGAGGGAAACGCTGGGATAACCGGCAACGAGACTACGCCCGAGGAGGGCGGGTAATCGGTGCGGGAATGGTCCCGCACCTTCGAACTTGCAAACCGGGAGGAAACGATGCGCAAGTTTTTGATGACGACAGCGTTGGTGACGATGAGTGTTGCGGGCTTGGGTGCTGCCAAGGCTGCGGATGTGAAGGAAGTGCAGATGCTGCACTGGTGGACGTCCGGCGGCGAGGCTGC